>JAOZNY010000292.1 GCA_029933565.1 Bacteroidales bacterium | reverse complement strand
TTTTAGAGTCAAGATGTTTCTCGCAGATTCTCATTTAACTTTAAACAACCTCAATAATAACCTTTCCCAATTATGAATTTTAAAAAGAGGAAATCAAGCCGGAAGATTCGTGTCAGTTCTTCTATGAATGTGAGAGTCGCCATACAGTTATAAAACCAAAACCAGATGATTACTGCGTATATTGTTCGTATGTTTCAGTGAAATGCCCTTCGATACAACAGAATGAAGGTTGTTGTTAAGTTGCTAACATACCCACAAGCATAAAAAAAAAGAAACCTGCCGCACATTTCAGCACATTTGATTTTTGCCTAACACATGCCTAAGCTAAAAAACCAAAAGAGCTAAAATTATCAACAAGAGACATTCAAAATTAAAATTGTCAGGTTTTAATAATAAGTCCGTCTACTCTTTAAATCTATTTAAGCAAATGCTAAAATAATGTTAAAAAATAAACTCAGTAAAACAATTGTTATATTTTAGTGTTTACTTAAATACTAAAACATAAAAGTTTGGATTATGAATAAAATAAGTTGTATAAGAGCATTAGCTGATTTAGATCAAATTAGCAGTTGTAGAAGCAGAATAGAATCAAAGCAAAACACCATCTTGCAACTTTCGGCATTATTGGGTTTAGCTGGTAATGAAGTAAGACTTAAAATTCTCTATTTATTGTATGAAGAAAACGAACTCTGTGTTTGTGATTTAAGCGATATACTTAACATGAATATTTCAGCCATATCGCAACACTTAAGGAAATTAAAGGACGGAAATGTTATAGATGTTAGTAAAGAAGGGCAGACCTATTTCTATTTTGTTAAAAATGACTACCTACTCATTCTGGAATCATTTTTCAATATAATTAATTCAAAAAGTAAAATTTTAAAATCAGAAATAGTATGAAAATACAAAATTCTTCAACACCAAAAGTATCAAAAGGATTGTTAGGAACAAGCGTAATTACCGCCATCGCTGCCTCCTTATGCTGTATCACACCTGTCCTGGCTCTTATTTCAGGGGCTTCAGGAATCGCCTCCTCTTATACATGGATGGAATCTTTCCGGCCATATTTAATAGGTATAACAGTATTAGTCCTGGGCTTTGCCTGGTATCAGAAATTAAAACCCCGTACTGAAGAAGAAATTCAGTGTGCTTGTGAAGAAGATGAAAAACCTTCATTCTGGCAGTCCAGAAAGTTTCTGCTCATCGTCACTATTTTTGCTGTTTTAATGCTTGCTTTTCCATATTATTCACCCATATTTTATCCTGACAATAAAAAGGAAGTTGTTATTGTAGATGCGGCTGATATTCAAACAATCCAACTTGATATTGAAGGGATGACTTGCGATGCGTGTGATAGCCATGTAGCGCATGCTGCACAGGAAGTTGATGGTGTTATTGAAGCTAAAGCCGACCACAAAACAGGTACTGCCGAAGTTAAGTTTGACAAATCAAAAACATCGGAAGAAGTTATTATACAGTCAATAGACAATACCAGTTACAAGGTTGTGGGCAAAAATAAGAACTAAAAAAATTTAGAGTTTAAATTTAAGCATTCACTAAAATAATAAAATACAAAAAATGAAATTTACAGAGTTTAAAATAAAAGGAATGACTTGTGACCATTGCGCGAAAAGTGTTGCCGAAAAGTTTTCGGGAATAGACGGGATCGTTTCAAAAGACATTTCGTACCCGGAGGCTAATGGAAAATTTGAGTTCGAGCCTGAAAAAATCAGCAAAGAGGAAATTGTCAAAATTATCAACAGCACAGGACACTATAAAGTTGCTGGTGAAATTCCCGAAAATAATGGCGGGTCAGACCAATTCGATTTAATTATTATCGGCGGTGGTTCGGCAGCATTTTCGGCAGCAATTAAAGCGGAAAGTTTGGGATTATCTACTTTAATGGTCAATGGCGGTTTAGATTTTGGTGGAACCTGTGTTAATGTGGGTTGTGTGCCGTCAAAAAACCTTATTCGTGCTGGTGAAGCCGCCCATCATGCAAGGCAGTCCAACTTTGCCGGTATCAAACCAAAAGGTGTGGATATCGATTTCGCCCAAGTTATTAAAGACAAGAAAAAATTAGTTGTCACCCTACAGGAAAAGAAATACATGGATGTGGTAAGCAATTTTCAAAACCTTAGAATGATTAGTGGTTGGGCAACTTTCAAAGATGAAAAAAACATCGTTGTAAACGGAAAAGACGAATATAAAGCACTTAAATTTATTATTGCCACAGGTGCAACCACTCAAATTCCTCACATAGCCGGGCTCACTGAAGTCCCCTATCTAACCAACGTTTCGCTTTTCGATTTGGAAGAACAGCCCGATTCGATGATTGTATTGGGTGGTGGCTACATTGCCCTGGAAATTGCCCAGGCTTATCATCGTTTGGGAACAAAAGTTACCTTGCTCCAACGTTCTAACCATGTATTATCGAAACAATCGACTGATATTGCAGAGGAACTCACCAAGCATCTTCGCAGCGAAGGAATGGTCATCCACACCGGGCTCAGTTTTCTTGAAGTGAGCGAAACAAGCAATAAAATTATTGTTTTGGCCGAACAAGATGGTGAAAAGAAAAACTTCGAAGCGACAAAAATCCTGGTTTCGACGGGAACAACACCTAATACACAAAAATTGGGCTTAGACAAAATAGATATTCAATTAAGTTCGAAAGGCAATATTCAGGTAAATGAAAAAATGGAAACAAATCTGCAAAATGTGTATGCAGCCGGCGATGTGGCTAATACTCCAGCTTATGTATATACCGCTGCTTTTGAGGGGAAAATTGCCGTTGAAAACGCTTTTACAGGCACTGATAACAAAGCGGATTACTCCTCTCTTCCCTGGGTTGTTTTTACCGATCCGCAGGTGGCTGGTGCCGGCATGGATGAAACAATAGCAGAAGCACAAGGCATTCCCTTTGAAGTCTCAAAAATTGAATTGAAAGATATCCCGAGAGCCATTGCCGCCAACGATATGCGTGGTTTTATCAAACTTATTCGAAACACTGAATCTGATAAATTGATTGGGGCAATGGTGGTAGCCCCCGAAGGTGGCGAACTCATCCAGCAACTGAG
>JAOZNY010000291.1 GCA_029933565.1 Bacteroidales bacterium | reverse complement strand
GAAAAAAAATAAATACAGTCTGAAAATCAGACGCACAAATGTTAAACTAAATAAATGAAAACAGTAATCATTGCCATACACGGATTAGGAAACAAACCCCCAAAACAGCAATTGCAGGAATGGGGTAAAATGTCCATTGAAGAAGGTCTTAAAAATGCAGGGCATGACATTGAATTACCTGAATTTGAATTAGTTTATTGGGCAGACTTGCTCTTTTACCAAGCCCAAACAACAGATTTCAAAAATCATAATAGTCCGTTTTATCTTGATGAAGTTTATACTAAAGCACCAAAAAATTATAAATTCGAATCGCATGAGCTGCGAAAACGCTTTATGGATTTATTTAAAATAATAGTATATAAAATTTTTCTTAAGAAAAATTACCACCTTCGATATGCTTTTGTTTCACAGAAGCTTTTACATAAATATTTTCATGAATTAGAAGTATATTTCACCGGTGATACCGAATTTGATTCCAATTTCAACTTTCAGATAAAAGAAAAAATAATTGAGCGTTTACACTCTATCCTGAAAAAGCACTCCAACGACAGAATCATGCTTGTGGCACATTCAATGGGAGCAATAATCGCTTTCGATGTATTAAGTTTTATAGCAAAAGATTTAAAAATCGATACACTGGTTACTATGGGCGCTCCTCTTGGGGCTCCTTTCGTAATGAGCCGAATAGCAGCGCACTCTAAAAGTACTTACGGGCTAATTAAACTTCAAACACCCGAAAGTGTTCATTCAAATTGGTTTAACTTTTCTGATATTCGTGATAAAATTGCTCTCGATTATAAACTATCTGATGATTTTAATTTCAATAGTCATGGTGTTAAATGTGTCGATAAATTAGTAACAAACACTTACGTTATGAACGGTATTGCCAATCCTCATAAATCGTTTGGTTATTTAAGAACTCCTGAATTTATAGAGGTTTTAGTGGATTTTTTACAGAAAAATAATAAATCTTAATTTAATATTATGCTTTATACAATTGTATTTTTCGTTATAGCAGTAGCATCTTTCGTTTTCGCCATGCTTGGCCTTGGCGGAGGAATGGTTTACGTACCGGCATTAAACTGGGCAGGTTTCGATATGATAACAGTTGCCATACCATTAGGATTATTACTTAACGGACTAAATACCGGCTTGGTATTAATTCCGTTTGCACGCAAGAAAATGATTGACTGGAAAGGTGGTGCCGTTATGGCCATTACTGCTTTAATCGCTTCCCCTTTGGGTGCGATGACAAGTGAAATGGTTCCGGTACGCACACTTAAAATTCTTTTTGCTGTCATGGTTGTGGCCGCAGCACTTCGTACTTTGTGGGCATCCAAACAGGCTGAGCCCGAAAAAATGATGCCTCTCAAAAAAAGGAGCATAATTGGGTTTTTTGTAGGTGCTTTTGCAGGTTTTATTGGTGGAATGCTTGGCCTTGGAGGTGGATTTATCATCGCACCAGTTTTAATGATGATGGGCTATAAAACTAAAACTGCCGCGGCAACAACTGCCTTAGTAGTTACATTTTCATCGTTTTCGGGCTACCTTGGCCATATGTCGCAAGGAAACATGAATTGGGAACTAACGGCTATTGTTGTGGTCGCGGTAATTATCGGTTCGCAGTTGGGCGGAAGATATATGACTCAAAAAGCCAAATCGAAACAAGTTAAAATTGCCTATGCCGTTGTTTTATTATTAATTGCCATTAAAATGATTATTGGCGTAATTATATAACATGAAGCCATATAGCAATTGGTTCAAAAGCACTTTATAAAAACACCGACCGATCATTTCTAGTAGCCATTGGCGATTCGGCTTTGTACAATAATGGTACTGGAACTTCTAATATTACCCAAGCTGCTAAAAACACTGCAATTGGTTCAAAATCTTTATATGCTAATACAACAGGCTATGATAACACTTCAATAGGATATAATACCTCAATTTCAAATACAACTGGCACTCGAAATACTTCAATAGGTTCATCAGCCTTCAAAGATAATACTAGTGGAAATTACAACACCGCAATTGGAACATGGGCACTTGCAAATAATACAACAGCAGGCAATAATACTGCAATAGGGTATAGTTCATTGGTTTATAATACTACCGGTAGTGTAAATACAGCTATGGGTGTGCAATCGGGCAGATATAACAGTACCGGAAATTTTAATGTAAGTTTGGGTGGTAGTGCAATGGAATATAATACAATAGGTAGTAATAATACGGTAATAGGAAAATCAGCAGGACAAGGATCTTTTGGAAATGGTACTTTTAATGGTTGTGTATTAATTGGTTATGAATCAGGTAAAAACAATACTTCAGATAATAAACTATTTATAGATAACTCTTTAACGGCAACACCCCTTATCGGTGGCGATTTTGATGCAAACCGAGTTGATATAAACGGGACAATAAAAATTACAGGAGGTTCAGCAGCAGGTGGTAAAGTACTAACCACCGATGCTGATGGGCTTGCAACATGGGAAACACCTACTGTATATGCCTCCGCAATTAATGAATGAACTACCCCGCCGCAAGCGGACGGGGTATCAAGAGGAATACATTTACTAATTCGCCCCAAGGGGCGGGGAATAAAACCCTTGAGATCCCTCAGCTTACGCTCGGGATCAGTTCAACTAGATATTTTTACAGCACTATCGTTTGTAAAAATATAGTTTCACTGATTTAATATTAGCGGACATTGGAATACTGCTATTGGGCATGGAGTTTATGTAGCAGTATCTAGTTATACAAATTCAACAGCCATTGGCTATAATTCTCCTATTAGCGGAAGCAATCAAATTCACCTTGGTAATACAAGTATTTCAGAAATTAAAGGTCAGGTTGCTTTTACCATCTATTCTGATGGAAGAATTAAAGAAAACATTAAAGAAGATGTGAAAGGTCTGGAGTTTATTACAAAACTACGTCCTGTAACTTACAACATCAATCTTGATAAAGAAAACCTGTTACTCGGTATTACTGATGACTCAAATTATCCAAACAAATACGACATTGAAAAAGTAAAAATCACACCTTCTAAGAAGGTGGCTTTGGATTACCCCCAAAGGGGGT
>JAOZNY010000290.1 GCA_029933565.1 Bacteroidales bacterium | reverse complement strand
GATAGTTATCGGATTTAAAAATAAAACAAATCCCCTGATTTTCGAATTAACCCAAAATAATTGACATAAAAAAACCCGTTTCTGAATTTCAGAAACGGGTATAAATATCTTTAATTTCTTTTCTACTTATTCAAAAAGCCTTCGGCACGAGCAATATACTTATCAATATCCCTTGCTTCTTCCGACTGTGGATAATCTTCCTTAATTTCCTGATATGTATCAACAGCATCTGAATAATTTTTATCGAGTTCGTAAACATTACCAGCTTTAAACAGAAACAGTGGGGTTGTAAAATCATTTGCATCCCTATGTGCTGCTTCTAAATAATAAGAAATTGCTGATGATCTGTCACCTTTCTCAAGATACGCATCTCCAATTGCTCCTTTAGCCATTGATCCAACTACACGGTCGCTGCCTTCAAAACTTTTAAGATAATCCAATGCCTGATCATAATTTCCTTTCTTTAAAAATGAAAGTCCTGCATAATAGTTAGCAAGGTTACCCGCTTTTGTAATGCTGTAGTCACTAGCAATGTCAACAAAACCAAGGCTGTTACCATCGCCATACAGTGCTTTGTCAAGCGAATCGGATTCAAAATAACGCTGAGCGTTATACATTTGATCTTGAGCCTCCACGTCCTGAGGTTCGAGATAATATTTCTGAAATCCAAAATATGCAAGGATAATAATTACAACTACCCCAACAACAATACTTATTACATTCTGATTCTCAACAATAAAACTCTCTGTTCTACTTAAGGAACCTTCTAATGATTCAAGCCTTTGTTCGGCTTTCAATTCATCTTGCTTTTTCTTTACCATTCTTCTGCAATTTTGAGCATGCAAAAGTATATTTTTATTGTCAAATAAAAAAGGCAGAAGTATATTTTTTATTTTTGTGTTTTTATAGTTCTTAACTTTATCTTTAATTAATAGATTAAGTGCTGTTACTCTTAACTTTATGAATTTTTTATTGAAATCTTATTTGCTGATATTAATTATCCTTGTTTCAAATCAAGCTATAGCAGGATGGGTAATTGCGGAAGTTAGTTCCGATAAATTTGGCAATAAGCAATATCAAACCACTTTTATCCAAAATAATATGATTCGGTTTGAAAATGAGGCAACAGTTGCCATAATCAACCTTAAAACTGGAAATATTATATTATTGTTTGATGAGTACAAATTGTATTGGCAAGGCAGCATAAAAGAATTTAAAGAAAACACACTTGATGTTTATGAACAAAAATTAAACAATATTATAATCACAGGCAACAGTTCTCAGAAGATAGCTGCCCAAAACCTGATTACTAAATTAAGAGAACAAAACGAAACTGTAAATAACGACTCAATTGCTAAATTCAAAATACAGATTGACAAAACAACTGTTATCGAAAATATTGCAGGGTTTAATGCATACAAATACAATATTGCAATCGATGACTCGCTAATAGAATCTATATGGGTAACTGATAGCATAAATCCTTATAGAGATATTGACATCGAAAGCATGGTTTCATTCACCAATGAACTTATTCCGGGTGATAACGAAAACAGTATTGAAGGTTCACCTGAATATTTAAACTTAATAAAAGAAGGGCTGGCAGTAAAATCACAGGAAATAAACCCGCAAGGAGGTTTCTTTACTACTGTTGTAACTGGCGTGTTAGAAACAAATATTAAAGACGAACTTTTTTTACCACCACCAAATTTCCAAAAGACACAACTTGCTGAAATAATTCTTATAGTAGAAACGAACTCCGGAAAACCTAATCGAAATCAAGAATTTAATAAGGCACAAAAAGAATCAATTTACGATTAATCAATTATTTAATAAATCTATCTGCAGTTTGGACAACAAAACAAAAGACAAATTATATCAGTTCCTGTTTTCACTAATTACCGAGGAGAGAAAGTCGCTTTTTGAAAAAGTAATAGACTACCGCACTAAACATTTTACAGTGGTGCTTGAAAATATTTACCAACCTCATAATGCTAGTGCAGTTCTTCGGTCCTGCGATTTAACAGGCATTCAGGATGTTCACATTATTGAAAACAATAACGAATACACTCCTAACCCTGAGGTTGCTATGGGCTCTGCCAAATGGCTTAACTTACATAAATATCAGCACGAAACCGACAATACTTTACAAACAATAAACTACCTGAAACAGCAAGGCTATAAAATTGTTGCCACAACTCCACACAAAGAAAGTTATAGCCCACACAACTTACCAATTGACGAAAAGACTGCACTACTGTTTGGCACAGAACTAAGCGGACTTTCGGATGTTGCCATTGAAAATGCCGATGAATTTGTGAAAATACCACAGTTTGGTTTTACCGAAAGTTATAATATTTCTGTATCAGTTGCTCTTTTATTATATACTCTTATTAACCGTCTGCATAGTTCAAACATTAATTGGCAACTTAGTGATGAAGAAAGATCTAATATTATGCTTGAATGGACCAGAAGATCAATAAAGCGTTCAGATATTATTGAAGCACAATTTTTGAAGGAACTTAAATGATTGGTTTTCAGAAAAAGTGTTGAATATTATGTAATTTTTCATACTTTTGAAGAAAATTAACATACATTAAAATTTCAGGCTATGGGTAAAGGAGATAAAAAAACAAAAAGAGGTAAGATTATTATAGGATCGTACGGAAATAAAAGACCAAGGAAGAAAGATAGGAAATTCAAGGTGGAAGTTAAGGATGAACTAAAAACTGAGACTAAGGTTGAGAAAAAGACTGAGGTTAAGGTTGAGAAAAAGAAACCAGTAGAAACTGAAAAGCCAAAGGTAGAAGAAGTTAAGGTTGAGGCAAAGGCTGAGGCTAAGGTTGAGAAAAAGACTGAGGTTAAGGCAAAGGTTGAGAAAAAGGTTAAAGAGAAGAAACCAGCAGCAGTTAAAAAAACTACAAAAGCAAAGGAAACTAAAGAGGACGATGCTAAAGCAGAGGTAAAAAAACCTGTTAAGAAAACAACAGCGAAGAAAGTTCCGGCAAAAAAAGCTGCACCCAAGAAAAAAGTTGAAAAAAAGGAAGAATAAAAATAAACCAACAATAATTAACATATGGCTGGCCACTT
>JAOZNY010000289.1 GCA_029933565.1 Bacteroidales bacterium | reverse complement strand
ATGATCTACCTCGATTATAACGCCACCACACCAATAGACAAAGATGTTGCCAATGCAATGCGGCCATATTTGGATGAATATTTTGGCAACCCGTCCAGCCTGCACGCCTACGGTATAAAAACTAAACTGGCTGTTGAAAAGGCAAGGGCACAAATTGCTTCGTTGATAAATTGCGAGCCTTCGGAAATAGTATTTACAAGTGGAGGCACCGAATCAAACAATTATGCTATTAAGGGTGCAGCGCTGGCAAACAAACACAAGGGAAACCACATTATTACATCTTCAATTGAGCATCCTGCTGTTATTGAGGTTTGCGAATATTTATCTCGAAACGGATTTGAAATAACGTATTTATCTGTTGATGAATTTGGAATGGTAAATCCAAAGGATGTTAAGGATGCAATAACTCCCCAAACAATTCTCATTTCGATAATGCATGCCAACAATGAAGTTGGTACAATTCAACCAATTGCTGAAATAGCAAAGATTGCAAAAGCAAATAATATTCTTTTTCATACAGATGCGGCGCAATCGCTGGGAAAAATTAAGGTTGATGTAAAAGAAATGGGCGTTGATCTTTTGAGTATTGCAGGACACAAACTTTATGCACCAAAAGGTATTGGCGCCCTTTACATTAAAAGCGGAGTAAAACTCGAAAAACTAATCCACGGTGCCGACCACGAACAAAATCTTAGGGCTGGAACAGAAAACGTTTTGGAAATTGTTGGCTTGGGAAAGGCCTGCGAAATTGCTGAAAACGATCTTGATAAAAATTATAATCACTACCAAAAAACAAGCAATTATTTATTTGAACTTCTTGAAAAGGAATTACCCGAAATTAAACTAAATGGCCATCCCGAAAAACGACTTCCAAACACCTTAAGTATTTCGTTCCCAAAAGTAGAGGCAAATATTTTAATCTTACGTTTGGAAAATGTTGCAGCCTCAGCAGGAGCCGCTTGCCACTCCGAAAATATCGATGTTTCAGTAGTGCTTGAAGCCATGTTAGTTCCACTTGACTACGCAATGGGGACCATCAGGTTTTCAACCGGAAGGGGAACAACTTTGACAGATATTGAAACTGCAGCAGAAGAAATAATTGAAATTGCAAAACAACTAATGCCTGATAAAACAGAAAATAAAATGACCGAAACAAATACAGTAAAACTTACAAAATACACTCAAGGCGGTGGTTGCGCCTGTAAAATCCAACCTCAAAAACTGGAAAAAATACTGCAGCAGATAAAACCACTGTTTAACCAAAATGTTTTGGTTGGCACCGAAACTTCCGACGATGCAGCCGTTTATAAAATTAATGACGAACAGGCAATAGTGCAGACTTTGGATTTCTTTACTCCAATTGTCGACGACCCCTACGACTTTGGCGCAATAGCCGCCACCAATGCAATTAGCGATGTTTACGCCATGGGTGCTAAGCCTTTGTTTGCTTTAAATATTGTGGGTTTCCCTGCCGACACACTTCCCATGGAAGTTTTACAACAAATTTTAAAAGGTGCCAGCGATAAAGCTGCTGAGGCAGGAATTCCTATTTTAGGCGGGCATTCAATAGAAGATCCTGAACCAAAATTCGGAATGGTGGTTAGTGGAATAATCCATCCTGATAAGATTTTAAAAAATAGTAATGCTAAAAAAGGAGACCTCTTGATTCTTACAAAACCTTTGGGAACAGGAATTCTTTCGTCAGCACTCAAGCGCGGACTAATTGATGATAGTGTTAGAATTAAAATGACCGAAGTAATGAAGACCCTCAACAAAACAGCTTCGGAACTCATGATGAATTACGATGTTCATTCCTGCACCGATGTTACCGGTTTTGGACTGATGGGTCACCTTAAAGAAATGACTACCGGTTCTAAATGCAATGCCAAAATTTATTTCGATAAGTTACCATTTATTGAAAAAACCATAGAAATGGCCACTGCTGGAGTTGTTCCTGCCGGAACTCATAATAATCGTGATTTTGTAAGTCAGATTGTTGATTTCGGCAACTTGAGTAAAACCCAACAATTATTGGCTTGCGATGCCCAAACAGCAGGTGGCCTTTTGGTGGCTTTGCCCGAAACTGATGCGCACAACTATCTAAAAGAACTCCATGAGAATGACGTAAGCGAAGCAGTAATTATTGGTGAGTTTATTGAAAATGGTGAGGGAAGGATATTTGTTGTTTAATCTCAAAAACTCAGGATAGAAAAATATTTGCATTTTTGAAATAAAATACTTACCTTTGCCGTTAGTAATGTAAAAGGTTAGTATGATTGTTTCTTTTGGTTCAAAAACTACTAAAAAAATTTGGCTTGGAGAGAGTGTTAAAAATATTCCTCTTGAAGTTCAACAAATTGGTCGCAGGAAATTAAGAATGCTAAATAGTTCACAAAACGTGTCTGATTTAAGAATACCTCCGTCAAATAGATTAGAAAAACTTAAAGGAAAGGGAAAAGATTTTCATAGTATTCGAATAAATAATCAATGGAGAATTGTTTTTAGATGGGAGAATAATCATGCAAACGATGTCAAGATTATTGATTATCATTAAAGTAAAAGGAGAATAAACCATGAATAAATTATTAAACATTCACCCCGGCGAGATACTTTTGGAAGAATTTCTGTTGCCCATGGAAATAAGTGCTTACCGATTGGCAAAAGATGTTGGTATCCCTCAAACGAGAGTTTCTCAAATAATAAAAGGAAACAGAAGAATTACTGCTGATACAGCCCTGCGTCTGAGTGCATTTTTTGGAAACTCAGCTAGATTTTGGCTTGGCTTACAAGATGATTACGACTTAGAAGAGGAGAATAAAAATCATGCTGAAATTTTTAATAGCATTAAATCGAAAAGAAAGAATGAAATTGTCATTTCCTAAATCAAGATTATAAACGGATGAACCAACTTATTTTCCTAATTGCCATTGTACTTACATTCTCTAGTTGTTCTCATCGGGTCATAAGAAGTGGTTACAATACAACTAATAAAAATATCCAATCTGAACAGATAGTAATTAAAAAACAGATTATTGTTCCCGATTCAGTTGCAGCAAAAGTTGGCAACATCCGTATTGGAGATTCTGGTTTTTCAACTTCTTGCAATGAGGCCGATGCTTTG
>JAOZNY010000082.1 GCA_029933565.1 Bacteroidales bacterium | reverse complement strand
GCCTCAATTGCTACCGAATCGAAAGTTGTTGCTAAACTTAAGGATGAAGGTATTAATAAAGCCGAACTTAGCAGGGAAGAATTTTTGGAGCATGCCTGGGAGTGGAAAGAAAAGCATGGCGGAATTATCCTCGAACAACTTAAAAAACTTGGTGCTTCCTGCGACTGGGAACGTACCAAATTTACAATGGATGAATCTCTTTACGATTCTGTAATTGATGTTTTTATTGACCTCTACAATAAAGGCCTTATTTATCGTGGAATTAGAATGGTAAACTGGGACCCAAAAGCAATGACAGCAGTCTCCGATGAAGAGGTTATCCACAAAGAAATCCAATCTAAACTTTATTACCTTAATTATAAAATTGAAGGTGAAGATGGCTTTATCACCATTGCAACCACTAGGCCAGAAACCATTCTTGGCGATACGGCTGTTTGTGTTCATCCTGAAGATAAGAGATTTAAAAAGTTTCATGGTAAGAAAGTAATCGTTCCGCTTGTAAACAGGGCAATTCCTGTAATTCAGGATGATTATGTTGACATTGAATTCGGAACCGGTGCATTGAAAATAACACCTGCCCACGACATTCATGACTACGAAATTGGGTTGAAGCACAAACTTAAGTCTATCGATATTTTTAACGACAATGGTACAATGAGCGAAAAAGCAGAATTGTACATTGGAAAAGACCGTTTTGCTGTTCGCGATGAGATACTGGAAGATTTGAAAAAATCAGGTGATTTAAATAAAATTGAAGACTACGTAAATAAAGTTGGTTTTTCTGAGCGTACCGATGCAGTTATTGAGCCAAAACTTAGTCTTCAGTGGTTTTTGAAGATGAATGAATTTAGCAAGGCTGCTTTGGAAGTTGTTGAAGATGATTCTGTTAAATTTCATCCTGCAAAGTTCAAAAATACTTACCGCCATTGGATGGAGAATTTGCGCGACTGGAATATTTCGCGTCAACTTTGGTGGGGACAGCGCATTCCGGTTTACTATTTACCTGATGGCGAAATGGTAGTTGCAAAATCAACAGAAGAGGCACTTGAAAAAGCAAAAGCAGAATTCAATTTAACGGATTTAAAAGCCGAAGACCTCCAGCAGGATGAAGATGTTTTGGATACCTGGTTCTCTTCGTGGCTGTGGCCTATTTCTGTTTTTGATGGTATCAGAAATCCCGATAACGAAGACATAAATTATTACTACCCAACCAACGATTTGGTGACCGCTCCCGAAATTATTTTCTTCTGGGTGGCCAGAATGATCATGGCTGGAAACGAATATAGAAATAATATTCCGTTTAAGAATGTTTATTTTACTGGAATTGTACGCGATAAGCAGGGAAGGAAAATGTCGAAATCGTTGGGTAACTCACCCGACCCTCTTAAGTTAATTGAGCAGTTTGGTGCCGATGGCGTAAGAGTTGGAATGCTTTTGACCTCACCTGCCGGTAACGATTTGCCTTTTGATGAATCGCTGGTTGAGCAAGGCCGTAATTTCTCCAACAAAATTTGGAATGCCCTCCGGCTTGTAAAAGGCTGGGAAATTGATGAAAATATTCCACAGCCTGAGAATAATATATTAGGCATTGATTGGTTTGAAGCAAGGTTTAATCAGGCTTTGGCCAAAATTGAAAAGAGTTTCGACAACTACAGAATTTCGGAGGCTCTGATGACAACTTATAAACTTATTTGGGACGATTTCTGTAGTTGGTACCTCGAAGTAATAAAGCCGGCTTATCAGAAGCCAATCGATAAAGCCACTTACGAAACAACAATTGCTTTCTTTGAAAAGTTGATGAAAGTGCTACATCCATTTGCACCATTTATTACTGAGGAGATCTGGCATTTGTTGGGTGAACGTGAGCAAGGCGATGATATTATTATTTCTAAAATACCCGTTTCTGCAACTTACGACCAAAAGGTAATTACAGCCTTTGAGCGTGCCGAAAAGATAATCTCAGGAATAAGGACAATAAGGCGCGAAAAAAATATTCCGCAAAAGGAAAGCCTCCAGTTAATGGTAAAAGAAGGAGAGGGTTCAAAATGTATTTTCTATCCCGTTATACAAAAAATGGGTAATATTGAAAGTATTGAAATAGTTACTGAAAAGCCGGATGGTTCGTTGAGTTTTATTGTCGGTTCCCAGGAATTTTATATTCCACTTTCCGATTCCATCGATGTTGAAGCAGAAATTGTAAAACTCGAAGAAGAA
This sequence comes from Bacteroidales bacterium, assembly GCA_029933565.1. Classification (GTDB taxonomy): domain Bacteria; phylum Bacteroidota; class Bacteroidia; order Bacteroidales; family F082; genus BM524. Next base: position 9,742 of record JAOZNY010000082.1, on the reverse strand, counting down.
CAAAAATATACTCAAGGTTTCCTGAAATCAGTAGAAAAAAAACTTTCAAACGAACGTTTTGTAAATAATGCCCCTGCTGCAGTTGTTGAAAAAGAAAAACAAAAAATGGCCGATGCAGAAGCAAGACTCAAGGTAATTAAGGAGCAATTAGTGGGTTTTAGGAAGTAGACAATTTTAATAGGACACTGATTTTTATGATCTTTATGATTTTCACTGATAGAAAAAATCATAAAAATCTTAACAATCATAAAAATCAGTGTCCCAATAATTATTAGTTAGGCAAATTCTTCTCCAGATTATCAATAATCTTTTTGTTCACCTTTCGCGGATTCTGTTTTTTGAAGGCCTTAAGTTCCTTAAGAGCAATCTCACCATATTTTAATAATCCACTAGGGTTTTTATCGAAGTTGTAACTGCCAATACAATATTCCAAATTAGCAATTATCTCTTTGTGTTCTTTGTTTTGGATTTTCTCAAACGTCTTAGTTGCTTCCATGCAGGCATTCCTGAATTTTTCTGTTTTAGTCATGTTTCTTTTTATTAAAAATTAAGCCGGCAAAAATATAAAAGCAATAAAATCTCTGCATGAAGAATTGTTAATTCCTTGTTAATTATTAGAAATAAGGAGTGCGCTGCTTAAAAATACCTGAAACACCTGATTGAATACGATTGCGGAGTAAGGGAAAGTTTCTTGAGAAGTATAATGCCAACAAAAGAATGGATGTCATTTCGACCGAATATTCGCAGTGCAACGGAGAATATGAGCGGAGAAATCTCCTCCGACTTATGAGAATTTGTTTTTGGTGTTTTCTTCCATCATTCCTGTATTCACCTTAAGTCCTTTTAACCGTTAATTTCACCATTGTTAATTACTCACCTTATAATTTAAGAAACCAAACCTTCAAATAATTATTTTTGCCAAAATTTGGATTTATAGTGAGAGATTTTTTAAAAGACCTAAACAACGACCAGTTAAAAGCAGTTGATGTTACAGAAGGCCCGGTAATGGTTATTGCAGGGGCAGGATCGGGAAAAACCCGTGTGCTTACTTACCGCATTGCCAATCTGCTTCAAAAGGGTGTCGACCCTTTCAATATTTTGTCGCTTACCTTTACCAATAAGGCAGCCAAGGAAATGAAGGAAAGGGTGATGCAGTTAGTTGGTGACCATGAAGGACGAAATGTTTGGATGGGTACTTTTCACTCTGTTTTTGCAAAGATCCTTCGTATTGAAGGAAAGCATCTTGGTTATCCGTCAAACTTTTCAATTTATGATTCTGACGATAGTAAAAAACTTATTAGGAGTATTATTAGTGAAAAAAGCCTGGATACTAAAGTCTATCCATATTCCTACGTTGCCAACCGTATTTCAATGGCAAAATCATCTTTGGTATCGCCAGAAGCCTATGCAGCCAACGCTGAAATTATTACTGCTGACGAAAGTGCCCGTAAACCGGAAATAAAAAATATCTACAATACTTATAGTAATAGGCTTCGCCGTGCCGATGCAATGGATTTCGACGACCTTTTGTTTAATACTTATCTTCTTTTTAGCAAATTTGCAGAAGTATTGCTTAAATATCAGCGAAAGTTTAAGTACATAATGGTTGATGAGTATCAGGATACAAATCATGCTCAATATCTAATTCTAAAAAAACTAGCTGCCAATACTGAGAATATTTGCGTTGTTGGTGACGATGCTCAGAGCATTTATGGTTTTCGTGGGGCAAACATCACCAATATGCTAAATTTTAAGCATGACTATCCCGATTATAAATTGTTTAAACTTGAGCAAAACTATCGTTCCACAAAAAATATAGTTGAAGCAGCAAACCATATTATTTCGTATAACAAAGATCAGATTAAGAAAAAGGTTTGGACCAATAACGACAAAGGGTCACTTTTAGGTTTTATTCATGCTTCGAGCGATAACGAAGAAGGGAATTTGGTTGCCAATTCGGTTTTCGAACTTAAAATGAACAATCAGTTGCCAAATAGTGATTTTGCTGTTCTTTATCGCACCAATGCCCAGTCGAGGTCGATGGAGGAAGGTTTTCGGAAACTGAATATCCCATATAAAATTTACGGTGGAACATCATTTTATAACCGTAAAGAAATTAAAGATTTACTTGCATATTTTCGTTTGGCAATTAACCACAACGACGAAGATTCGCTACAAAGAAGCATAAACACTCCAGCAAGGGGAATTGGAAAAACTACCATGGAGAAGATTACTGTTGCTGCTTCTGAACACGATGTAAATATGTGGGAGGTACTCAATAATCTAGAAAAATATGGAGTTAATCTAAACTCGGGAGCAACTACCAAAATAACAAATTTCAGCACAATGATTAAGAGTTTTGCTGCTGAGATGAAGAAAAAAGATGCTTATGAATTAGCAAGGCATATCGCAATTTCTTCAGGCATATTGAAAATGTATCGTGAGGAAGATACTCCAGAAGGAATTAGCAGAGTTGAGAATATTGAGGAGGCTTTAAACGGGATTAAAGAATTTAGCGAAAAGGGTGCTGAGGCAAACGAAGGTGACCTGGAGCATCAGGGAACATTGGAAGAATTTATGCAAGATGTTGCCTTGCTCACCAATCAGGATAACGAAGATGAGGAAGACAAGGATAAAGTAACACTAATGACTATCCACTCGGCTAAGGGACTTGAGTTTCCTTATGTTTTTGTGGTTGGACTTGAGGAGAATCTTTTTCCTTCGATACAATCAATTGCCACACGCAGTGAACTTGAAGAAGAGCGCCGATTATTTTATGTGGCAATTACCAGGGCAGAGAAGCATCTTACACTTAGTTTTGCTGAAAGCCGCTACCGGTGGGGGCAGTTTACGATTACAGAGCCCAGTAGATTTCTGGATGAAATTGATGACAGTCTAATCGATAGGCCAAAGAAGACTATACTGAGGCCTGATAAAGGAGGTGATTTGTTTGGAAATGAAGCAGCAGTCGTACTACCAAAACGCAATCTCAAACCTGTTAGTTCAAGTGGTGCCGGCAAATCATTTGAAGCATCGGATACCGGTGGACTTCAAACAGGGATGAAAGTGGAGCATCCTAAATTTGGAAAAGGTAAAGTGATGGTTGTAGAAGGCAATGGTCCAAACAAAAAGGCCACAGTGTTTTTTAACGGTGTTGGTCAAAAAAGCCTTCTTCTTCGATTTGCCAAACTAAAAATTATTGGTTAAGCCTAAATTATAAGTACTTTTGCACAATAAATTGAAAATGAAGAGTTATTAAAATAACTTAACAGAATATGGAATATAACACTAAGAGAGAACGTATGTTAATACCGGAATATGGTAGGAATATACAAAAAATGATAGACTATTGTATAGGTATTGAAGATAGGGACAAAAGGAATTTTGTTGCCGAAGCAATTGTAAAGGTTATGGGGCAAATGAATAGCCAAAATGCTAAGTCACTTGATTTTGAACAAAAGTTATGGGATCATTTACACATAATCTCCGGATTTAATCTGGATATTGATTCACCCTATCCTGCACCAAAAAAAGATGAGGTCACCAAAAATCCTGATAAAATAGTGTACAGTAAAAAAACAATGAGTTTTCCTCATTATGGAAAGCATATCGAGAGTGTAATTAGTGCTGTAACTGAGATTGAGGATGGAGAACAAAAGGATGCTATGGTTTTAGCGATTGCTAATTACTTGAAAAAGTCATACTTAAGTTGGAATCGTGAATCAGTAAATGATGAAACAGTTTTAAAGAATATGGCAGAAATATCGGGTGGAAAATTGAAACTTAATGAAGAATTTCAGTTAATTTCAACATCTGAAGCGCTTACTAAACCACTAAAACAAAAAAATATTGTAAATAAAAAATCTTCCAACTACAAGTATTCAAAAAAAGGAAGAAGAAGATAAAGCAAAATGGGCTCTTTTCGCATTAAAGGTGGAAAAAGGCTTTCTGGTGAAATAATTCCTCAGGGAGCCAAAAACGAAGCACTACAAATTATTTGTGCGGTACTTCTTACAGAGGAGGATGTACTGTTAAACAATGTGCCCGACATTGTGGATGTAAATAGATTAATCGAATTGCTGGTTAGTCTGGGTGTTAAGGTTACGAAAACTGCCGACAACCAGTTTATGTTTAACGCTTCAAACATAAGTCCTGATAATCTTTATTCAAAGGAATATTATAAAAATGCCTCAAGTATTAGGGGCAGCGTAATGTTGTTAGGACCAATGCTCGCTCGATTTGGAAAGGGTTTTCTGCCTCAGCCGGGAGGTGACAAAATTGGAAGAAGAAGGCTGGATACTCATTTCACAGGACTTGAGAAGTTGGGTGCGAAGTTTGACTACGATGAAACCAAGAAGTGTTACCACATAAAAGTTGGTAAATTGCATGGTGCTAATATGTTACTCGACGAAGCATCGGTAACAGGAACCGCTAATATTTTAATGACTGCCGTACTTGCCGAAGGCGAGACAACAATTTTTAATGCAGCCTGCGAACCTTACCTGGTTCAACTTAGCAAGATGCTTAACCGAATGGGTGCAAATATTGAGGGTGTTGGTTCAAATATGCTCAAAGTAAAGGGTGTTAAAAAACTTGGTGGTACCACTCATACTATGCTTGCCGATATGATAGAGGTGGGGAGTTTTATAGGCCTCGCTGCAATGACACAATCGGAGATAACAATTAAGGATGCCAATTTGGATGATTTGGGTCTTATTCCTGCAGTGTTTAGAAAACTAGGCGTGAAAGTTGAACAAAAAGGAAATGATATATTTATCCCGCAACAGGATAATTATTTCATTGAAAGTTATATTGATGGCTCAATAATGAGTATTGCTGATGCGCCATGGCCGGGTTTTACACCCGATTTGATTAGTATAGTTATTGTGGTGGCAGTCCAGGCAAAGGGTAGTGTACTCATTCATCAAAAAATGTTTGAGAGTCGCTTGTTTTTTGTCGATAAACTTATTGATATGGGTGCTCGAATCATTCTTTGCGATCCACATAGGGCAACTGTAATTGGTCTTAATCACGAATATGCCTTAAGAGGAATTAAAATGAGTTCGCCCGACATTAGGGCAGGTGTGGCTTTGCTTATTGCTGCTCTTTCGGCAAATGGCGATAGTGTAATCGACAATATTGAACAAATAGACAGAGGCTACCAAAATATCGATGAGCGTCTGCGGAAATTAGGTGCTGAGATTGAAAGGGTTTAAAGTCAGGTAGTTCCGTTAGGCAAAAAATCAACCATATCTTATTTACTTAATCTAATAATTCACATTTTCTTTAGGCCTATAATTCCTTTCCTTTATTATATATTATAAAGTTGTTAAAAGTTAAACTAATGTCAGTTAAAAACAAAAAATGATTTCCTATTATCCACTCTTGAGAGGGGAATCAGGGGTGTGTTAATTTATGATTCAATCGTTTTTTGGTTTTTTTGAAAAATTTCGGCAACTTTTAACAACTTCTATATGTCAAATTGTCAAAACAAAACATTGGCAGTATATTTGATTGCTCTTTTCCTCTAATTAATTTTAGTTTATACGATGAGCAAAAAAGAAAAAAATAATATCGAAACCGAAGATCAACTGAAAGATGTAGGTTTCGAAGACAATAATAAAGAATCCAAAAAGAAGTCGAAAAAGAAGTCGAAGAAGCCTACTGATAAAGAGAATATTGTTGAACTTGAGGAGAAGTGCATGGAAATGAACGACAAATATCTCAGGTTATATTCAGAATTTGACAATTACCGGAGGCGAACGGCCAAAGAAAGAATAGATACTCTAAAGACTGCCTCGCAGGATTTGATGGTTGATTTATTGCCCGTATTGGATGATTTTGACAGAGCCCTTGAAGCAATGGCAGAGCATGATGCTCAGGAGGAGTCTATAAAAGGTGTGGAGTTAATTTATAATAAATTATTTGGTCTCCTGAAACAAAAGGGTCTTGAGCCAATGGATGCATTAGGTAAGGAATTCGATACTGATTTTCATGAGGCATTAACACAAATACCTGCACCTTCAGATGATCTTAAGGGAAAAGTGGTTGATGTTATTCAAAAGGGTTATCTCTTAAATGGCAAAATAATTAGGTTTGCTAAAGTAGTTATTGGCAATTAAAAATATAATTAGAATAGCATGAGCAAAAGGGATTATTACGATATATTGGGCGTTTCAAAGAGTGCCGAAAACGGTGAGTTAAAAAAGGCTTACCGCAAAATGGCTTTGAAATTTCACCCCGACAAGAACCCTGATAATAAGGAGGCTGAAGAAAAATTCAAGGAAGCTGCTGAGGCCTATGAGGTTTTGAGCGACCCACAGAAAAAAGCGCGTTACGATCAGTATGGACATGCAGGAATGTCTGGTTCGGCTGGTTTTGGAGGCGGCGGTGGAGGTGGAATGTCGATGGACGACATCTTTAGCCATTTTGGAGATATTTTTGGAGGTGCTTTCGGTGGCGGTGGATTTAGTAGCGGTGGCTATGGTGGCGGTGGCCGTAGAAGAGTTAACCGTGGATCGAATCTTAGGGTTAAGGTAAAACTTAATTTGTCGGAAATAGCAAATGGAGTAGAAAAGAAGATTAAACTTAAGAAGTATGTAAATTGTAATTCCTGTCATGGAACTGGTGCTGAACAAGGAAGTTCTAAGTCAACTTGCCCAACATGCCATGGTCAGGGCCAGATTCGTCAGGTAACAAATACTTTTCTTGGACAAATGCAGACTGCTTCTACTTGCCCTCAATGTGGTGGCGAAGGAGAGATAATTACAAATAAATGTAATACTTGTCATGGAAATGGTATTGTAAAAGGCGAGGATACTGTATCGATAAAAATTCCTGCAGGCGTTGCCGAGGGAATGCAACTTTCGGTAAGTGGTAAAGGAAATGCCGCTGCACGCGGAGGTGTTCCAGGAGATTTGCTTGTTCTAATTGAGGAAGAACCACATGATGAATTGATCAGGGATGAAAATAATCTGCTCTTCGATCTTTACATTAACTTTGCTGACGCAGCGCTTGGAACAACTGTAGAAGTTCCAACCATTGATTCAAAAGCAAGAATAAAAATTGCTCCAGGAACTCAAGGTGGTAAAGTGCTAAGATTAAAAGGAAAAGGTATTCCTGATGTAAATGGTTATGGCAGGGGTGATATCCTTGTGAACGTAAACGTTTGGACACCACGACACCTAAGTAAAGAAGAAAAGGATGTTCTAGAAAAACTTAGGGGTTCCGAAAACTTTAAGCCTGCACCAACATCAAAAGACAAAAGTTATTTCGACAGAATGAGGGAGTTTTTTAGTTAAAAGTTTAAAGTTCAAAGTTGAAAAGTTAAAGGTTTATATTGAATTCAACAAATAACAAATAACAAATAACAAATAACGAATAACCAATAACAAATAACGAATAACAAATAACGAATAACCAATAACAAATAATGCCATGCTCGCACTCGAAGCCCTAAATGTTAGTAAAACCTATGTAAATCATAAGGCACTTGACAATGTTTCAATACAAGTTGAAGAGGGCAGTATTTTTGGTTTACTTGGCCCTAATGGAGCGGGTAAAACAACTTTAATAAGAATTATTAATCAGATTTCAGTTATGGATGAAGGGAAGATAATTCTAAATGGGAATCCCATAAAACCTTCTGATACTGCAAAAATAGGTTATCTGCCTGAAGAGCGTGGACTTTATAAAAAGATGAAAGTTGGGGAGCAGGCAGTTTACCTTGCGCGACTAAAAGGCATTAGCAGGGCAGATGCTATCCGCGAACTTAAGAAATGGTTTGAGAAATTTGAAATTGGCACGTGGTGGAACAAAAAGGTAGAAGAACTTTCAAAAGGCATGCAGCAGAAGGTTCAGTTTATTGCTACCGTTATGCACAAGCCCAAACTTCTAATCTTCGATGAGCCGTTTAGTGGCTTCGATCCCATAAACGTAAATCTGCTTAAGCAGGAGATTATTAATCTAAGGGACGAAGGCGCAACAATAGTTTTTTCAACGCACAATATGGCATCTGTAGAGGAACTTTGTGATAATATTACACTTATCAATAATTCGAAGGTTATCCTTTCGGGAGAAATTGGCGAGATTAAAAACAGGTATAAACCAAATATTTTCAAGGTTGAATACAAGCCACAAAAACCTCTTGAACTTAAAGCCGGGCTTTTCGAGATTATTGCTAAAGGAAGTAAAGGTGGAATTGAGACTGCTAATATAAGATTGCTTAATGGCAGCAAGCCAAACGATTTAATAAATGCAATTACTCCTGTTTCAGAAATTTTGGCTTTTAACGAAATAATGCCTAGCATTAATGATATTTTCATTCAGGAGGTAAATAAGGGAAGATGAGTAAGGAATCAGGAGACAGGAATCAAGATTTGTGACAATCCAAGATATGAAAAGTAAAGACAAGGAAAGCCTTGTTTTAAATAAATCATAAAAATTAAAATACTGCCGTGAATAAAATACTGCTAATAATACAACGCGAATATCTTTCAAGGGTAAAAAAGAAGTCGTTTGTAATTATGACTATTCTTGGCCCGGTACTGATGGCTGCCATGATAATTCTTCCGGCTTTCCTAGCCGATTGGAGTGAAGCAACTCATAAGAATGTTGCTGTGCTGGACGAAACAGGTTGGTACTACGAAAAATTTAAGGATCAGGATAATATCAGTTTTTACCATGTTCACCAGGATTTGGAAACAGATAAAGAAATAGCACTTTACGAAAAAGGCGATTTATTACTTTACATCCCTAAAACAGAACTTAATATTCCTGTTTTTGCCGAACTGTTTTCCACCAAACAGGCAGGATTGAACGTTAAAACCTACATAAAATCGGTAATGAAGCGTGAAGCTGAGAACAAAAAGTTATTGTCCTCGGGAATTGACCCTGAAGTAATAAAATCATCCAAAGTAAAGATCAAACTTTCTACAATACGAGTTGAAGAAGGAGGAGTTGAAACAAAGAGCAATACAGAAGTTGAAGTAGGCTTGGCAATCTTTGCCGGAATTTTTATCTACTTTTTTATTTTTATGTTTGGCGCTCAGGTGCTTAAAGGGGTGATGGAAGAAAAACAAAGTAGAATAGTTGAAATCTTGCTTTCTTCGGTAAAACCTTTTCAGTTGATGATGGGTAAAATTGTGGGGATTGCTTTTGTAGGGCTTACTCAGTTTTTATTATGGATATTATTAACCGGACTTTTTTTAGGTTTATTCCAATCAGGGGTATTTGGAGGCAGTACTGATTCTTTGAATATGCTTGCGTCGCAAAGCCAAATAGTTGAGGCTACTGGCGACTCTGGTGTTACCGATCCTTTTGCAATGGTAACGGAAATTATTTCCGGTATCAATTTCAAGATAATGATCTTTAGTTTTCTCTTTTACTTCCTTGCGGGCTATTTGCTTTATGCTTCGCTTTTTGCAGCCATTGGTGGTGCAGTTGATCAGGATGCCGACACCCAGCAATTTATGTTTCCGGTCTCCATTCCATTAATATTTTCTGTTGCCATGTCGGGAGTAATAATTAACCAGCCCGACAGCAGTTTGTCGTTTTGGCTTTCAATGATTCCTTTTACTTCACCGGTTACAATGATGATAAGAATCCCGTTTGGGGTTCCCGTATGGGAGATAGTACTTTCAATGAGTCTATTGGTAGTTGGCTTTTTGGTTAGCACCTGGATGGCAGGAAAAATTTATCGTACTGGAATACTAATGTACGGACAGAAAGTTAATTATGCAAT
>JAOZNY010000081.1 GCA_029933565.1 Bacteroidales bacterium | reverse complement strand
TAAAATCAAAGAAAAATATTGAATAAAGTGCGGCACGCACCATATTCAAACCGTTGTGGTTAATTTAAATGAAAAGAATAATTCAAATATTATTATTGATTTCAAGTTTGACTTGTTTTTCACAAACAAAATCAGATACCATTGATTTAGTAGGGATTTGGAAATATTCTGGTGGATACTTTGAATACACTTTGACACTAAATCAGGACAGTACATACGAATATCACATTATTGGAGATTTGAGAAACATAAAATCACAAGGCGAATGGGGAAAAAAGAAAAACAAATTGATTTTAAATAGCGACAAACAAAAACCTAGTGAGACTGAAATTATTTCAAAATATAGCGACACAACGAAAGGAGTGACTTTTGTTATTCATGATATTTCAGGAGAGCCGATTGGAATGCCTCATATAAAAATTAAAACTAGTATTGGTAAAATCGATACTTTAATAACAAATTTTAGTGGTAAATTTAATTTTCGCACAATAGAGAATATCCAAGGATTCGAAATTTCATTTGTTGGACTAAAAGATGCTACTTGGACTGGGAAAATGAACAGAAACTATTTTGAAATTTTAATGGCTCCAGAATATGAAAACTACATATTCCAAACCAATGAAACCTGGAAAATAAAAAACAATAGACTTTATTCTCCATCAAGCAAGAAAGACAATAAAATATATAGAGATAAAGGTCGAATTAATTACTATTTGAAAGAAAAAACTAATGCCAACAGCAAATAATACCCCATAGCCGGTTTAGCAGTTATTAAGAAAAATGAGAAGAAATATTAACATACAAGTAATCAACAAAAACCCTGCAAACAAACGGCTACGGGTCATATTTGCAACACGTAAACAGACCAAATGAGAATGAGTAGGAACCTAAAAACATCATTAATCCTTTCAATCTTACTGATCGGTTTGGTCAGACTACAACCAATTTGGGAGAGGAATCCAGGAGGTTTTTGGAATGTCTTATTTTATCTTTCAATAGCAATTCTATTTATCTGGCTGATAACAAAAGTTGTAAAAGAAATTGTCCATTTAGTAAAGAATCGAAAAGGATTGACTTTCAAACTGTTTATTCCATTAATAATAATGACTATTACCATACTTGATGTAAGTTTTAATCCGTTCAAAATTGATCTAGAAAAAAAATACGGTAAGGTAATTTTCATTGCTTATTATGAAGGAACGCAAAATCAGGCGACTTTAAAACTGCGTGACAATGGAAATTTTGATGTTCATTCAACAGGTGTGTTTTTCTCTGATTATTTTTTTACTGGAAATTATTCGAGGAACGAGGATACAATATTTATGAACTTTGATTCAAAAACTCCTAGATTATTGGGAGATACCCTAATAATTAAAGGAGAAAATTTATATAGGAAAAAATTAGACACCGTTTTGACAACTCATTATTATTTGGGAAATTATAAAGGACTGAATTGAAATAAACAACGACCCCACAACAACGGCGCATACCCAATAGCCAGATTTGTGCTTCGTTTTGAAAATATTGCGTAGATTTATACTTTAGAAATAATTAAAAAATTAGCCTTAACAAATGGCTACTGGGCATCGCCTCGGACGTTAAAATTATAATCTTATCTTTGTCTTGCGAAGCGACTGACTTTTGAAATACAATTTTAAAAGTGGATGTTAAATTTCAATTTGCTAGACCAGAAAACGAAGCATTCCTTCGTTATTTTTCCAATACTAATAAATATGCTCCTAAAATTAAAATTTCACTAACTGAAATTCATGGAGCCTTTTTATATTCCAGGATAAAAACATCTTCTGTACCAATTACCCAGACTTCAGGATCTGTTCTTACTATTCCAATTATTCCAGAAATTAAACATCAAGCATTCTTTTTGTATTTTACCTATGAAGATCATTTGCAAATTAACAGATACCTATATACCTCTTATCAACTCTTTTTTTTAAAATATTTTGCCAATGGCAAACTATTTAATCAACCTACCAATGAAATTATAATCTCCTTCATTTCTAAGATGAAACTCACTAATTCACCAAGTCTTTACGATAAACTGAAGAAATTTGAATACAGACAACGCCAAAAAGCCATATTATTTTACGAAAATGCTGACTATGATATTGATTTATAGTTATTTAAATTTATTTTACCCCTAATCTGTCCCTTTCAGGGGACAAAATTCTTTTTTTATATGAATATACCAGGTATTAATTCCCTTAAAACAATCAAAGCAGAATCCCTGAACTTGCCATTCCTTCAAAGTGGAATGACTCTTTCAGAGATCGCCCACAATTCAGGCTCTTTAACAAACATTGATTTTATTCCAGGCACTTGTAAAATGTCTGTCAAGGAAAAACTTGTTGCCGCCGGAACTGTTTATGATATTACCATTTCATTAAACGTTCAGGGTGATAATGATTCGTTTATCAATCTGCTTCCGCTATTGATATCAATTCCTTACTTTTTTATTGTTTCTGATAATTCAGGTAAACATTATCTTGTTGGGACAGAAAGCCAAAGTAATGATTCTGTTTCTTACTCCTTTAAAATTGATCCAGATGGTAAAGGTGGCAGATCCATTGCTTTTGTGATAAGCAGCAAAAGCAATGTCTTTCCTGTTTATGTGCAATAGCCTGTAAATAGGTCTTTTAGGTCGTATTCTGAAAGTCCTTTATTATTCGGCTTGCAAGTGATAATCTTGTATTCAAATTATTATTGAATATGAATTATCAACTTGTTTCTGCAATTTTAAAAGGTGTTTGGGCAATGGATGAATATTCTGCCATTTCCTATTTACCTATTATATCTAGAATTTTCTCTCATAATAATTCTATTGATGAAGTTGTTTCCGTTCAACCTATTTCAACAGTTGAGCGTACAACTTCTAATTTTTCCAAATGGGATGGTTTTAATAATGCTCCCAAAGGTTCTATTGCAATTATTCCTGTTTCCGGTGCCTTGATGAAAAATGATCAGTCTTGTGGTCCAATGGGAATGAATTCCATTGGTAACATTATTAAAGAAGCAGATGCAAGTAGTAATATTGATGGAATCGTTCTTAAAATAGATTCCCCTGGTGGTAGTGTTGATGGTACTGCTGCCCTTAGTGAAGTTGTATTAAATACCACAAAGCCAATTATCGCTTTTGCTGATGGCCTTATGGCTTCTGCTGCTCTCTGGATTGCTGCTTCTGCCAATGAAATTATTGCAGCCTCCAACAAAACACAAATCGGTAGCATTGGGGTTTTATTATCCTTTACTGATATCCAGCCGGCTCTTGAAAAACAAGGGGTTAAATTTCATCAAATTGTTGCCGATCAATCCCAAGACAAAACAAAATTCTGGAATGATATCAAAGCCGGAAATTACGACTCCTTAAAAAAGGAAGTCTTAAATCCCCTTGCCGATGATTTTATCTCTCATATGAAATCTTCCAGACCATCCATTCAGGAAAAACATCTTACTGGCAAACTTTACTTTGCCCAGGATGTGGTGGGTTCTTTGGTTGACTCCATTGGTAACCTTGATTTTGCCATTGCCCGAATGAATGAAATAATCGAAAACACAAATTCTAATTCTAATCATAATTCCATAAACATGAAACTTGATAAAATTAATCTGGCCATTGGAGCAGAACTCCAATTAGGTGATGAAGGTGCTTTTTTGAATGCTGAGCAATTGGAAGCAATTGAAACGGCTCTTACTCCAGTTGAAACTGTCGCTGAAACAGTTCAAGAAACTACTGCTGAAACAGTGGAAGATCCAAAAGATAAAGTTATTGCTGATCTTCAAAAAACCATTGAAACTCTTAATGCTTCTACTCAACAGGATAAAGAGATTGTAAAAAGTAAAGACGGAAATCAATCTTCATCTAATGATGATTTTATTTCTGCTGTGGCTGAAGCACAAAAACTAAATGACATTGTTGACTCACTAAACTAATCTTAAATATTATTTAATATGGACTTTAATGTATCCCCTGCAGCCTTAAACGAGGCAGCCCGTAAATTCAGAAAACAACTTCTCATAATGGCTATTTTGGGCATTGGAGAAACTCTTAAACACATGACTCTTCGCACAGGAATACGCTATGAGGAAGTTGTCGGTGAACTTTCAGGTGGTGTTGAACTTGAACCTTATACCGGTACTCTCAATGAAACCGGTGGTGATGTTGATATTGTTGGCAGAACCCTTGCTACTCACTTAGGTCAGGCAATTAAACTTATTGAACCTAAACAATTGCTTACCTCTTTGTACGGCAACGCTATTACCTCTGGTAAGAAAATTGAAACTACTGCCATTAATAAAACCATCATTGCCATGATGATGCGTAGTATTTCAAATGGATTGAACAAAAGTATTTTTAATGCTGTTCGTAATCCTGCAGGGCATACCACTTCCACCCTTTACAATGGTTTCGATAAGATTGTTGCCGATGAAATTACTGCTACTTTAATTGCTGCCGGAAAGGGTAATTATCTTGAAATTGCACCAATCACTGACTCCAATGCCGTTGACATACTTAAAAGTATTTATCATGGCTCATCTGATGAACTTCAGGAGAAAAAGACCAAACTCTTTATCCCTCGTTCTGTTTACAATTCTTATAATGAGGATTATAAAGCCACCACTGGTGCTATTCCTTATAATACTCAGTTCAAAAAGACCTTCCTTGAAGGTACTGATGACAGGGTTGAACTTGTTCCTTTAATCGGTAAAGCCGGTTCTGATCATATCCAACTTACTACCAAAGCAAATATGCTTGTGGGTACTTACCTTATGGGTGATTATGAAAAGATTGAAGTGCGTAGGGGTGATAATCCTTTTAAACTTCAGTTTATCGCAACTATGTTCTTTGGTACTCAATTCGAGAGCCTTTCCAAAGAAGTATTCATGAACGCTAAAATCACTGTATAATGTTTGAAAACTTAGATTGGCAAGATGGTGATGTAAGTATTCCGGGTATCTATGAGGATGCTTACTATATCCCTAAAACACATATTACAGGCTGGCCTGCTTTGCCTGAAGCCCCTGCTTCTGCTGCTGATGAAGTTACCCTTGCGGGTGCTTTTACTTTGGATGCATTGAAAACTTGGAAGAAAATCAATCATATTGATGGTAAGGCAAATGTTTCTGCTGAAGCACAGGGTGAAGTCAGATCCCAGACCTTTTTGAATAAGGCAACTTTCAAGACTTCTTTAACTACTGTTGAAGCCACCGCTTTTGCTAAGGCTGCAAACAATGCAAATCTTGTGTATTTGGTTAAAGAAAAGAATTCAGGTGCCTGGAGATTGATAGGTAATGAAATGTTTAATACTGTTACTAAACCTTCAATGGCTTTGGGAGGCGAAGCCACAAGTGAAAGGGGTTTGAGTATTGAAGTTGAAGTTACCGACTCTGTTCCTGCTCCTTTTTATCCTGGTGCAATCATGACTGATGAAGGTGATATTACTCTATAATCATGACTAAGAAAACTAATTCATTACTCTTAGAAAAACTAATCCTTAGCGGCGATGCTGCTAAGGATTTTTCTTCATTCCTTAAATCAAAAGAGAAATTTCAGAACTTTGATTTTGGTGTTAATCTGATTAAGGTTTATTCCAAAAATGCTCGCCTCTATTTTCGCCTTAAGGAAATTCATAAGTCTAATCCTGACCTTGCTTTAAAACATCTTATTGCTAACCTTAAAGTTATTTCTTACAAATGGAAAAAATAAAGATATATCTTGAGTCTGATAATCGTAATTACGATGAGGGCTTAATGCTTTTGACTAAATATTCTAAGAATAGAATACTTTCCCAAAGACTTGCTCGCAAGCCCTGGGTGGAGAAACTGGAATATGAACTTCAAAAACTTGTTGACCGTGCTGATTTGCTTAAAGGTGTGGTCAAGCAAAAGAAGGCTGTTCAGGAGGTTGATTCTGAGAAGAATGCTTATGTTGAGTCTTTGCCGGAAGTCTTAGAGGTCAAAAGGAATTTTGTTGTTCGATCAAAACAAAATATTTCCTATAATGATTTGCCTTCTGATTTAAAAGTTATCTGGGATGAGACAGCAGAACTTTATAAGCATTCCAGATCTTTACATGAGAAACTTAAACTTATGTTTAATTCCTCTGACAAGGAGCGGAAACCTCTTGTGGAGAATCTTATGAAACTTCAAACTAAAGTTAGGGAGAACTGGGATAAAATAGATTCTTATAATCCGGAAGATCATCTTGTTAAAGAATTTTCTGTTAATTCTATCGATGCAAAAAGGATTTCTGCTAATCGTGCTTATATAAGCCGTAATTCTAAAAATGCTGAATTGGGATCTGATCTGTTTGATAAGGTCCAGATTCGTATTTCTGAAATCATTGCTGCAGGTGAAAGTTTTTCTGATTCACAAAACACAATTTTAAAAGATCTTGGTTTCAATATGCAAAATCCTTCCGGAGAATAACGTTCCTTACTTCTCCAAAGGTAATGTTCAACTTCACCATGTCTTGCTTGATGTTCTCTCGCAAGTGGGTGAAGTTGACCTTTTTATAAGTAGTTTTACTATCTCTGAAGAGTTTATTCGTAAACTTCATAAACTGAAATCGACCGGACAGATCAAGTCTCTGAAACTGCTTATAGATTTGCGTTCCTCTAAGAAAACTTTACATCTTTCCTACTTTCTCTCGCAAGTAGCAGATGAAGTTTATCTTGCTAATAACCACTCTAAACTGATGCTTATTAAATCTTCTGATTATTCTATTTCAATTATTACTTCACAGAATCAAACCAGAGGGAATAGGTATGAAGCAGGAATAATTAGTACGCAAAAATCTATTTATGACTTTTACTTTAATTCAATAAATGATGAACTCCCAAAATTCTTATCAATTGGTAATCTATTCAGAGGAAACACTTCAGAGGGTTAAAGAGTATTCTGCCCTGTTTTTGAATCCTGTTCAAATCTGTCGTTTGTTGGATCTTAAACTTACAGAGTTTAAGGCTGATATCCGTAAGCCTGAGCATCCTCTTCGTGTGGCTTATGAGAAGGGTAAGTTTGAAACTGTTCTGGAACTTAGGAAACAGGAAATTGACCTGGCTAAAATGGGGAGCCCTATGGCTATCGAACTTGTGAACTCATTTATCATTGAACAAAAACAATCAGAAAGATAATGGCTACGCCTCATACACTTGATGTTTGTAATAAGTATCTTTTTAAGAATCCTGAAAAAGAACTTCCTAAAATCATGCATGATAAACTACTTCGTGTGCGCTTTGCTTACTCTCATTGGTATGAGTTTCCCATGAAAAGTGAATTGGAAATGAGAAATCACCTTATGGATGATTTTGGCATTACCAGATATGTTGCCTGGGAAGATCTTTCCATTGTTAAAATATTGCTTGGCAATATCAAAGCAGTCAGTAAGGAATGGCATAGGTTCACCGTTATTGAAATGATTAAGGAGTCTTATGAACTTGCCAGAATAAAACAGGATCCAAAGGCAATGATCCTGGCTGCCGATAAAATAGGTAAATACACTCAGTTGCACTTACCTGATATTGATCCTATTCCCTATGATGATATTGTTCCACAAACCTTTGAGCCTTCTTCTGATCCTGAACTTGTGGGCTTAAAGCCCATTGATGATTTAGTGGGTAGGATTAAATTTCTAAAAGATAAATTCTCTGCTGAAATAGATTCCAATGTGGTTGATATTGTTCATACTGAAATTCCTAAAACTGAAGATGAAAAATAAAAAGGAAATCTATTTTAATAATCCTCAACATGAATTCCTTTATACTGCTCCACATACTTCTGTTATTGTTGGTGGTCGTAGGTTGGGTAAAAGTCATGGGTTTGCTGCTCCTTTTCTTTTGCGGAATTTTCAGGTGATGCCTCGTTCTGCCAATGGTATTGTTGGTTCTACTTATCAGCAACTTTTAACCCGGACTCTGCCTGGAACTTTTCAGGCTCTTGAATCCTTTGGTTATAAAAGGGATGTTCACTTCTTTGTGGGTAGAAAGCCTCCAAAGTCTGCTAACTTTAAAACACCGTACATTCAGCCTGCTTCTTATGATCATGTTGTTAGTTTTTATAATGGATCCATTGCAAACTTAATTAGCCAGGACAGACCGGGCTCTTCTAACTCTCTTACTCTTGATTCTCTTTTGATTGATGAAGGAAGGTTTATCAATTATGAGAAATTAAAAACAGAAACCTTTCCGGCCAATGGTGGTTTTAAAGGTTATTTTGGGCATATCCCCTGGCATCATTCTGTTCTTGTTTTATCAGATATGCCACCAACTCAAAAGCCTGCCTGGTTTGAGCATTATAAGGATCAAATGGACTTGGATCTCATTGATGTTATTCAGGCTCTTGTGCTTGAAATATGGAGGCTTAAAAAGGAATTAGCCTTATCAAAGAATTCGGTAATTCAAAAGGAAATAAGAAAACTTAGAAAGTCACTTGCGCAGTTTCAAAGTATTGCTGTTTATTATCGTGAATGGTCCAGTCTTGAGAACCTTCAACTTCTTGGTGAAAGATATTTTAATCAAATGAAAAGGGATCTTCCTCCTTTGGTGTTTCAGACTTCTATTCTTTGTAAGAGGCTTAGGTTAATAAAAGATGGTTTTTATCCTGGGCTTAATGCTGATGTGCATTATTATTCTGCCTTTGATAATTCTTATCTTGATAGTCTTGATTATAACTTTACTAAGATTAATAAGCAGTCTTGCCTTCAGGATGCTGATTTAGACCGTGCAAAGCCTATTTCCATTGCTTTGGATTATAATGCTAATATCAACTGGCTTGTGGCTGGGCAGCAGGATGGTATTAAAATGAAAACTCTTAAATCTTTTTATGTTAAGTAT
Organism: Bacteroidales bacterium; assembly: GCA_029933565.1. Lineage (GTDB taxonomy): Bacteria > Bacteroidota > Bacteroidia > Bacteroidales > F082 > BM524. The sequence continues at coordinate 3,246 of JAOZNY010000081.1, read as the reverse complement.
GAACGTAAACTTAGGGAGTTGGTGAAAGATTTCTGTGATTATTATAAGGATCATAAGTCTAAGGAAGTTGTGTATTACTTTGATAATACTGCTCTTGGTAATAATTATGCTGTGGGTAATGATGACTTTGCTCATACTGTTACTGAAGAGTTTATTAAGTATGGTTGGAAGGTTAAGCGTGTTCACATTGGTAATCCTGTTAAGCATATTGATAAGCATAGGATGATTCATTTGGCTTTGCAGGGGGTTAAGTATCTGTTTCCTTTATTTAATAAGCCTAATAATGAGGCTTTGCTTTTGGCAATTGAATCTACTGGGGTTCGGATAGGATCGAGAGGTTTTCAGAAGGATAAGGCAGGGGAGAAGTTGGTAGAGTCGGAAGAGAGTTTGCTTGAGCATCGTACTGATGCTACTGATGCTTGGGATACTTTGTTTATTGGGATGAATAAGTTTCCGGTGGGTAGTAGTGATGGTGCTATTACTTCTCATTTTGCTTGAGGGTTTTTCTTGTAACTCGTAACTCGTAACCCGTAACACGTTTGTTTTTTCTTTCTTTCAACCTGTCTGCCGACAGGCAGGCTTTCAACTTTTAACTTTCAACTATTATCTTGTTTCTTTTTTTGTTATTTGTTTTTTGGCATTTTCCGCCGTAGGCGGACCAGGCTTTCCATTATATCTTTTAATTCTTAAAAGGATGTCATTGCAATCCTTAATTCGTCATGAATAAGTCTGAAACTTTCTTTCGTTTCCGCATGCTCCAATTCAATAAACTTTCAAACCCATTCATTCAAACAAATGGGAATACTACACATTCCTGAAACGTCATGAGTAGTATGTATTTATTAGTCTGTTGATTGCTTATATCCCTTCAGCAATACATCTGTCTATTATATCCTTTAAAACAAATGCAAGTTCATCTGGATAATCTATTACTTCCCATTGGCATTCTTTAACCTTTTTTAGTTCTAGATCCGGCAGGTTTGCTCTTATCTCTTGTGAAACTCTTAAGGCAATAACATTCTTTCTTTCCTCTTTCATTGCCTTTGGGTAATCTTTTAATAATACTTGGGTTAATGTCATTGCTTATTGATGTTTAATTGTTTCGGATGCTAATATACATATTTTAAGGAGTAATGTAATTACAATTGCTGCATTAGTGTTATTGTAATTACATTACATCTTGTTGATATTGTATTGCATCAGGCATGATGCAACACACCGCGCTTTATGGGTTTTATCGCTTTACTCTCTCTCATATAACACGAAAAAAAGGCAATGTAATTACAAAACAGATTCAGGGCGAGGCTGGGGACTTTAGAGTCTGATTGGGGATTTTGTAAAATCCCCAAGCCCCTTAACAATGAAGTCCAGATAGTTAGAGTTTTCACCTCACAACAACTATCTGGACTTCAGGTTTACTTTTTTCTTTGAGAAAGAGAAAAGTAACAAAAAAGAAAATTCAAACAATCAATTTCTTGATTGCTTTGAAGGTTTGTGTTTGGTTTTTTATTAGTTTAGAGTTTTATTAAGTATTTAACTTTTAGAAGATGAGTGTTGAATATTCTCTTGCAAATTTAAATGGTCTTTTGATGTTAATTGAAGAAGTTAAAAGACAGATTAATAGGGAGATACAAAGTTAACGCTATTAGAGAAATAAAACGCAATTACATATACACATACGTTGTGGTTAATTGAAAAAAGACTCGAGTGAACACTGAAATAGGTTAATACAAATTAGAGATTTTGGACAATTCGAAAGTAGAGAGAAAATATATTTTAATCAGTTCCTCCCTTATTATTATTGGACTGTTATTTACACTATTTCAACTATTCGAATGGCTATTTATTACTTACTTCACAGATATTGGAATTAAAGGTAAATTGATAAATTTCATTTTATTCGTGTCATTAGTAATCATTGGAATTCTCATAAAATTTGATGTTAGTTATTCAATTAGACTACTCAGAATTGTTGCCATTGGAATAGTAGTTGAAAGAACGATAGTATTAATTATTTTTAGTGAATACTTGACTCTTCCAATTGTATTAATAGAAATATTAATTGGAATCATATACGTTTGGCTTTCAGACAATAGAGACTTTACAATGTATTTATTAAAGAAGAAACAACTAACCACAACAACACGCGGTCATAAAACATAGCCGCGCTTGGTACGGCCAGAAAAATGGAATTCAAGAAAATGACGATATTTGAAACTTACAACATTAACGAACTGAAGGCGGCTACGTTTCATACCGCCAACCGTAGCGCATAGTAGAAAGACTAAAGTGACAATGAAAAACAGTTATATATATATTCTAATAATATTGATAAATATTTCATTTATTGGTTATGCACAAGAGATTTCTTCTGATTATAAATTATTAGTCAAGATTGATAGCCCGGACGATTTGAAATGGGGTATTCCAAGTGAGATATTAATGGACTCGACCCATAGATTCTTAATTATTGCCTATGACTTTAATCCAACGTACATTGATTTTTATGAAGTTGAGAATTGGGAAATGATTAAGAGAATTAAAATTAAAGGGTATACTTACTTTGACAATTCGTATTTTCAATTAGATGAGAATTCCGTCTATATAGACAGGGGACGGAACAAAAATAAATATATTAAAGTTGATTTAAAGACATTTAATCAACTCAAGGTACATTGTGAAAATGTACCTAATGGATGTTCATACGAACCCATATTTGAATCGAAGATTGATTATTATGAGAATACCAATATCACAATAATCAACAATGACTGGTATATTTTAAGATTTAATGAAAAAGAAACAGAAATTTATCTAAATAAAAACTACGAAGCTACAACAGCAAATCATACCCCATAGCCGGTTAAGCAGTCATTAAGGAAAATGAGAAGTAAAATAAACATACGAGCAATCAACAAAAATCCTGCAACGAAACGGCTACAGGGCATATTTGCAACACGTTATATTTCAATGCCCTTCTTTTTCTTTTCATGAAGCACCAAAAGAAAAAGAAGCAAAAAGAAAACCCACGCTAGACTATTACTCACAGTTTGAAGCAATGCAAAATTACAGAACGTCTCAACAATATAAAGGGTATATGAACGACCTCCTTTAGGAATTGTCGCCCTTGACATAAGTTTCAACTTATCTGTGTGCTGCCAGCATTCTTAAACTGGCGAGCCAGATGCCTATATAAGTCCCCAGGGCAGGGGCAATTCTTATGAATGATTCAGAAATTGAATCTGT
>JAOZNY010000080.1:2701-12146 GCA_029933565.1 Bacteroidales bacterium | reverse complement strand
GCGAATCGAACAGCCTGAGAAAGTTTGTTGAGCCAAAAGCATTTGTAATGGTTGGCAGCAAAGAACAGGTAAATAAGCCCGGCGCAAAAGCAAATTTTGAAAAGGCAGATTTTATTGTTGGCAAGATGGATTTGGAAGGGTTTGAGAAATTGATAAGGGTTTTAATGTAATTTGCTATGTAACTGGCATTTACCCACAAATACACAGAAATAACTAAAAGGAAAAACTCGTCATTGCGAGGAGGAACGACGAAGCAATCTCCTGAGAGTCTTGTCTTAATCTTTATGGGATTGCTTCATGCCATCATGGTTTGTTTAACGGATGATGTTTCATATTGGCATTCGCAATGACGAGGTTTTTTTATTTTCTATCCCCATAAATCAATACCTCACCTAAACCATTTGAGTTTTTATAGCCACGGTACATGCCTTTGGTATTAAAAGTCATTACAAAGTTACCTGCTTTGTCGAGGGCAATAATTCCACCTTCGGCATTTTGGTCTTTTAGTTTTTTCATAATTACGTAGTTGGAGGCTTCCTTTAGCGAAACTCCTGAATATTTCATTAATGCAGCAATATCGTAGGCAACAACATTTCTGATAAAATATTCGCCATGGCCGGTGGCCGAAACGGCACAACTTTCATTGTCGGCATAGGTTCCTGCGCCAATAATTGGTGAATCGCCCACCCGGCCTTTCATTTTATTTGTCATGCCCCCGGTGGAAGTTCCGGCAGCAAGATTACCGTGGATGTCGAGGGCAACCGCACCCACAGTACCAAATTTATTTTTATTAACTTTTTTAAAACTCTCCCACCTTCTTTGGGTGAAAAAATAAGAACTATCTTCAATTTCCAGACCATGTTCTTTGGCAAAAATATCGGCACCTTCGCCCTGTAGCATTACATGTTTAGAGTTTTCCATTACTTCGCGGGCAGCAAGTATTGGGTTTTTAATTGTTTGCACACCTGCTACTGCACCTGCATTAATATTGCTTCCATCCATTATTGAGGCATCCATTTCATTTTTGCCTTCTGCGGTAAAAACTGCTCCTTTACCGGCATTAAACAAGGGCGAATCTTCCATGGTGGTAATTGCTGCTGTAACCGCATCGAGGCTTGTGCCGCCATTTTCTAAAACAGTTGCTCCTGCCTCCAGGGCTTCATTTAGTTTTTGATTGTAAAGTTTTTCGGTTTCTGACGTCAGATTCTTTTTAAGGATAGTTCCTGCGCCACCATGAATTACTATTGCCCACTGAGGGTTATTGTTTTTTATGTCTTTGTTGGTGCAGGAGGTTAAAAATATTAAACCAATTGCAATAACCAATATCCCTAAAAGGATTGTTGTTTTTAGTAATTTTTTCATACAGTAAAGATAATTTTTAAAACAACGATTTATAGAAAAATGCAACAAAACAAAAAATGAGGTTGTCAGGCAGTTTAATAATGGTGCAATGATTTATTTATCTTTGTAAACCTTATTTTTGTAAAGATTTATTTTTTAGAAACAAAAAGAACTTAATAATATGAAAGCAAAGTTGTTAATGCTTTTTTCTGCAATACTATTTATTTCGGGTTTAAATGCACAAATTCTTGAACCTGTTAAATGGGATTTTTCCAAAAATAAGATCTCTGAAAATGAATACGAACTTGTGTTTAAAGCAACCATCGATCATAAATGGCATCTTTATTCACAGGATATTCCAATGTCGCCACCGGCAACTACTTTTAGGTTCGATAAAGGTGATGGTTTTGAATTACTAGGTAAGGTAAGTGAAGAGAGTTCTGTAATCGAAGAATACGACCCCAACTTTGAAATGGTGCTTAAATATTATGCCAACGAAGCAATTTTTAAGCAAAAGGTAAAGATTAATTCTCCAAATGCTAAAATAAGTGGTTCGCTGGAATTTATGTGCTGCGACGATACTAAATGTCTTCCACCAGCTGATGTGGATTTCGATTTTTCGTTTTCTACTTCTGCGAAACCAACAGGCATGCCTCTGCAAAAAATTCTGGATCCGGTAACATGGGTTTTTGAGGCAAAGAAAATCGGCGATAAAAAATACGACCTTATCCTAACGGCAAGTATTGAAAACGAATGGCACTTATACTCCATTGAGAAAGTTGAAGATGGACCTCTTCCAACCGAGTTTATTTTTGAGGAACAGAAAGGTTTTAAAGTAATTGGTGAAGCAATAGAAGTTACAAAACCAATTAAGGAATATGAGGAAGTATTTGAGAAGGAAATCAAATTCTTCAATAATGAAGCAGTTTTTAAAGTAAGCATTGAACTTACTTCGGATGACGAAAGTATTCCAGTAGTTGGTGAAATAGCCTATATGGCCTGTAACGATGGTAGTTGTATTGCGCTTTACACAGATATTGAATACGCATTTAATGGTAAAACAGGCGAACAGATTTCGCAAAAAAGTATAACCGAGGAAGTAATTACTATTGACGAAGAAGAACCGGAAGACATTACTGGAAAAAATGCATCACTTTGGGGCTTTTTCATTCTTTCATTTTTGGGAGGACTAGCAGCAATCTTAACACCCTGCGTATTTCCAATGATTCCGATGACGGTTTCGTTTTTTATGAAGGAAGGTGCCGATAAAGCAAAAGGTAAAATGGAGGCCATTGTTTATGGAATTAGTATTATTGCCATTTACGTATTTATTGGCTCGGTACTGGCAGTAATTGCCGGTCCTGAAATTGCCAACTGGCTAAGTACTCACTGGTTGCCAAATATTTTGTTCTTTTTGATTTTTGTAATTTTTGCCTTCTCATTTTTCGGAATGTTTGAAATAACTCTTCCCAGTTGGATAGTGAATAAATCTGATCAAAAGGCTGACAGGGGTGGTTTTTTAGGGCCAGTATTTATGGCATTAACCTTAGTGCTTGTTTCTTTTAGTTGTACCGGACCAATAGTAGGAACAATTTTGGTTGAGTCGGCAGGTGGACAGGTTTTAAAACCAATAATTGGAATGCTTGGTTTCTCACTGGCATTTGCATTACCATTTACCATGTTTGCCTTCTTCCCAAGTCTTTTAGATGGTCTTCCAAAATCAGGTGGATGGTTAAATTCTGTAAAAGTTGTTTTGGGTTTCCTCGAACTTGCTCTTGGATTGAAATTCCTTAGCATCGCCGACCAAACTTACCATTGGGGAATACTTGACAGGGAAATTTATTTGGCATTCTGGATAGTGATATTTGCACTTATGGGACTTTATCTGCTGGGAAAAATAAAATTCGCCCACGATTCGGATGTTCCTTTTGTTTCTGTACCGCGATTGGTACTAGCCATAATCACCTTTACTTTTGTGGCTTACATGATTCCCGGCATGTGGGGAGCTCCTTTAAAATCCCTTTCGGGTTACATCCCACCACAGGCCACCCACGATTTTGATTTGAATAATATTATACGACAAAATGTAAAAGCCTATTCGGGAAGTGGTACTGCCAATGAGAGTGAGATTTGTGAAACACCAAAATATCACGAATTTCTTCATTTGCCTCATGGATTGGAAGGTTATTTCGATTTGGAGCAGGCATTGCAATGTGCAAAAGAACAGAACAAACCTCTCTTTATTGACTTCACCGGTCACGGTTGTGTTAACTGTCGTGAGATGGAAGCCAATGTTTGGTCGGATACAAAGGTGCTTAAACGCCTGAGGGAAGATTATATTGTTGTTGCGCTCTACGTTGACGATAAAACCAAACTACCCAAAGATGATTGGTATAAATCATCTTACGATGGTAAAATGAAAAAGACTGTTGGAAAGAAATTTGCCGATTTGCAAAAAGAAATGTTTGAGGTAAATGCCCAGCCATTTTATGTGCTCTTGGGTCACAATGATGATGTGCTTACCCATCCACGTGCCTACAATCTTGACATTGATGCTTTTGTAAAATTCCTCGACAAGGGAATTGAAAACTTTGAAAAAGGGAAAAGGGTTTCTACGATTGAGTAGAACACTAAAACTCTATTATCATAGGGACTATTCAGTAAGAATATCCTGTAGGCTTCCCCGAAGTTCGGCAATTCAAAATTAGAGTTGGAAATAAAATTGACCTTTTCCCTTTTTTTCGCTAGCAGTAATTGTACTCGTGCTGTAAAGTTTTATATTTTAAGTTTATTCAAAAAAGCATAAAGATCCTCACCCTTTTCCAGTTTCAATCTTTTGCGTAAGCGGTAACGGGCAATTTTAACACTACTTGGTGAAATACTTAAAAGTGATGCGGTTTCTTTAATATTCAAATTTAGGCTTGTAAGTGCAGCTAAGCGGCAATCGTGAGTGCTAAGTTTAGGATTTATTGCCCTTAGGTTTTTCATAAATCCTTTGTTTATATTTTCAAAATAGTTTTTAAATAACTCCCAGTCTTTTTCTGTTCTCCGTCCAACACCTATCTCTTTTACAATGGCATTAAATTTCATCGACAGTTCGTCATCTACCTGCGTAGCTATGACATTTAATTTTTTCTGGACATCTTCCAACAACTGATTGTTTTGTAGCATATTTAGAGCATGAGTTGTTAGTTGTCTGGCCTTAAAGTTCACCTCCATTTGCAGTTTATTGCTTTCTAACTCCTTATTCTTCAAGTTGGTTTCCAGCAACTGTTTTTCCATTAGGTACAACTCTTTTTCTTTTTTCTTTTTTGCAAAATAGAGTAGAGCTACAACAATAATCAATAAAAGGGCTAAAAGAACAACAATAATTGTTAGCCGTTGTTTACTTTGAATAGAAAGAGACTTTGCGTGTTCACTTTGGTTTAATTCCTTTAAAAACACAATTTCATTTTCCTTTCTTTCGGTTTCAAACTCTGTTTTTAGGTTTTGAATGTATTTCTGATTTTTGTTATTGGTTATAGAATCTTTTAATGCCACGTATTTTTCAATATAATTATAAGCTTTGTGAAATTGTTTTTTTTCCTTATGGGCTTTTGCAAGCAACTCATAATCCTCCAATAGTACATCAATATTACCGTTTTGTCTGGATAATTGTAATGAAAGTTGACTATGAACAATAGAACTGTCATACATTTGTTGTTCAACGAACATTCGACTTATGGCAAGATGCAGCCGGCTGTTGTTAGCATGAATGGTATTGTTATTGTCCAGCGCCCGTATAAAATAAGCATGTGCTTCCCGGTATTTTTTCTGACTGCTCAGCAGCAGGGCTAGGTTCTGTAGCACAATGGCCTGGTTTCGGTGGTCGCCCCTGCTTTCATTAATACCGAGGGCTTTTTTGTAGTTTACAATGGCTCGGGAAGTATCGCCCGTTTTTTTATAAAGCACCCCCAAATTGGCGTAGCAACGAGCCATGTAAACAGAGTCTTGAACATAAGTGGCATCTGCCAAGGCCTCCTTCAACCACACTTCGCCATTTGCGTAATCTTTGATGGCCAGGTAAATACTTCCAATATTTATTTTACTAACAATCAGAGTGCCAGCTGCCGCATGATTTGCTTCTTTAATCTTGATGGACTCAATAAAACAGCGCAATGAAGAATCGTAATGGGCTGTTTTTATGTAAGCCGTTGCCATATTGTTCAGCAATTTGGCATAGTATAAAGGAGATATTTTGTCTGTTTCTCGTTCCGTACCAAAAGCTTTGTAATATGTTTCTGACTTTTTGAGTTCATTCAATGCTTTGGCATATTCGGCTATTAAATAATAATCAGACCCAAGGTTGGTATAGGAATAAATAATATTGACCGTATCCTGAAGTTCCAGTGCTTTTTGCAGACAGATGTTAGCGTAATAATCTACCGAATCGTAAATTCTTTTTTCCCGGTAAGCCTGTGCAAGGAGGAAAGTGGCATCTACAAACAAGGTATCGTTGTCACCAAAATATTGTAAAACAGATTTTGCCTTACCGATGGATGCATCTGCATCAATAAATAACAAACTATCTGCTTCCCTGAGGATACTTTTTCCCGGAAGGGGGGAAGTTGTCTGCGAAAAAGCAATAGAAACAAATAAGAGTGGGATAACAAATACGGATACAAAAGTGAATTTCATCTGCCTGGTTTTTAGAATAAATGAAACGAAATAAATCTCTTAAACGGTTGGAAACCGTCTTTGTTCACAAAGTTAGAAAAACATCAATGCTAACCACTGAATCTTTCTGCACAAGTAAACAAAGTCACGGTTTGTATTTTTAACTCTTGATATTGTGCGTCTTATAAGCAAACAAACATCCTTTTCAGTAAAGAAAATGAAATAAATTCCTTTGCTGTATACCTCAAGTTAACCTCATAAATTAGGTTTTGCCTGCTACTGATAATAAGTTTGCAGTCGATTAATTAGTGTAAGCACCCTCATATTATGCCCATCACAACAATCATCAACAATAAATTGTACGTCCAGTTAGACAGTTGGGTAAAAGAAGGGATGATTACCGTTACCGATGAGCAAAAACAAAGTAAGTCGGTACCGATAAAAAACTCAAATTTCGAAATGATTGATTTACCGGAAAACTCCCATCAACTCCAAATCGTCATCAAAGCAGAATCAAAAACAATAACCAAACAGATTAAACTATGAAACATTTAAAAAGTATAGACTTCAGGGTGCGCAAAATCAGTTTTCTATTCCTTATACTCCTACTGAGCACGACAGCATCGGCACAGGTAGCCATTAATGCCGATGGCAGCAGTCCTGATGCTTCGGCCATGTTAGATGTAAAATCGGATATGGCCGGAATTCTTATTCCCCGAATGACGGAAGCAGAGCGCAATGTGATAACAGCACCTGCAACCGGCTTAATGATTTACCAAACTGATAATATTGCCGGTTTTTACCATTACGATGGTACAGATTGGAAAACAATAGGTTCAGGTGCTTTTTCTATTGACGACTTGTTGGATGGGAAATCTGATGGAAGCAGTATATTTCTTGGAGTTGGATCCGGTATTAATGATGATGGTAGTGGAAATGGAAATGTAGCTATTGGGTTAAATAGTCTTAATGCAAATACTACCGGAGACAATAACACAGCAATAGGTAGTGATGCCTTAAGATTAAATACTAGTGGACGTTATAATACGGCCTATGGGTCAGCGGCTTTAATAAATAACACATCAGGGACTTACAATACAGCAGATGGTGCTGCGGCCTTGTATAAAAACACAATAGGAGCATATAATACTGCCTTAGGCTATTATTCTCTTTATTCAAATACAAACGGGAGTTACAATGTAAGCCTAGGTTATTATGCAAATAGAAATAGAACCAGTGGGAAGTTTAATGTAGTAACAGGAGCTTCATCAGGGTATTATAACACGAGTGGCTATAATAATATAAGTATTGGCTATGCTGCTGATTACTATAATACTTCAGGCTCTGATAATACTGTTATTGGATTTAAAGCAGGATTTGGAACATCCGGTGTAATTCGTAGCGGAGATATATTTATTGGTTATAAGGCAGGATATAGTGAGTTGAGGAGCAATAAACTGTATATTCAAAATTCTGATACCAGCAAGCCTTTGATTTTTGGTGATTTTGAAACAAACGAACTTGGCTTTAACGGTAAGGTGGGTATTGGAACACATTCTCCTTTAAGTCAGTTGCATATTCACAATCCTGCCAGTACAAATACCACAGTTTATATAACTCCTAAAACACTGAATTCAGGAGATAGTGCTACCTTGTTTTTGGCTGAGGATAACGTTGCCACTTTTGGTATGTATTGGATGTATGATGGATCAGGTAATGAAATGGAACTTTGGGGAAAGGCTTATTTAAACAAGAGTGGACCACACTTATTGATAAAACGTGATAATGGGAATGTTGCCATAGGTAGTTATTTTGCAACAGGTTATCGCTTATCGGTAGATGGGAAAATTATGTGCGAAGAAGTTCGTGTAAGCATGCAGGATGATTGGCCTGACTATGTTTTTAATAAAAACTATAGTTTATTACCTATTAGAAAACTTGAAAAGTTTATTGAAACTAATGGCCATTTACCTAATATTCCATCATCTGATGAGATTGGAAACTCCGGATTGGAACTTGGTGAGATGCAAAGACTGATGATGGAAAAGATTGAAGAACTAACTCTTTACATTATTGAACAACAGAAACGTATTGATGTGCTAAGTAGTAAAATTGAAAACTCTGATAAAGATGAAAACTAAATCGTTCTTATTTCTTGTATTACTCTTTTACTCGACTATCTTATCTGCCCAGACTAGTATTAATAATCAATTCAAAACGTTGATAGCTGATAAACAGACGTTTTCGGAGATAGTTAAGACCTATGATAAATTTATTAAAACAGTTCCTGAAAGTGAGGATAAGTTTAGGTTTAGTAAACATTTTGTCCGATGGGCACATTACCAGTCACTCCATTTAGGTCCTGATGGAGAGTTTGTTAATATTGGAGAGAAAACTATAAATGCTGTAAAATCCAAACAAGAATCTTCTGATAGAAACACAAATGGTTCGTGGACGTTTGTAGGACCAACGGATTCAGAAAATAGTAGTAGTAATGCCCATTACAATGGAATAGGCAGAGTTGACAGAATAGCCTTTCATCCATTATACTCAAATACAATATATATTGGAACTCCTGCCGGTGGTTTGTGGAAAACTGTTGATGGTGGTGGCAACTGGGCGTCCCTGAGTAATTATATACCTTCATTAGGAATCTCAGGTATTGTCATTGACTATTCAAATCCTGATCGTATTTTTATTTTAACAGGCGATGGTGATTCTTATCATGACGGTTTTGTAAATAATTCTGGGTATCTTAGAACATCAGTTGGTGTAATGGTTTCAGAGAATGGCGGGCAGGACTGGGAACTTACAGGTCAATTGTCAGCCAATGAATATACTGGATTTAGTTTGGTTCAAAGTCCTGAAGACCCGGAATTATTGCTGGCTGCAACTTCGGATGGACTTTACAAAACAATTAATGGTGGCAATAGTTGGACACTGGTTAATCCTGGAAGACACTTTGATATTGAATTCAGGCCTGACTTTCCAGATAAGGTTTATGCAACTAATACGCTTGGGTTTTCATACTCCAATGATGCGGGAGATACCTGGAATAATAATTCAGTATTTGATCATCCACTCTGTAACGAACGTGTTGAAATAGGAGTGACTCCTGCTGACAATTCAATAGTTTACTTGTTTGCAGGTCCCAAAGGAGGCGGAAATTATTTCTGCGGTTTCTTTGAATCAAATGATGGAGGAGCAAATTTTACGCGAAAGACAAATTCACCAAATTTGCTTGGTGATGAATTAGGTTACCGTGACCAATCGGACTACGATTTGTGTATTACAGTGTCCCCAACCGATGAAGATTTGGTTTTTGTAGGAGGAATCATCATATGGAAAACAACAGATGGTGGAAGTACCGCTTTTACTAATTGCACAACCCAAGCAGAAGATGGAGGTAGTTGGTATGTTCATTGTGATATTCATGATTTAGCAATAA
>JAOZNY010000080.1:0-2601 GCA_029933565.1 Bacteroidales bacterium | reverse complement strand
GCAGAAGATGGAGGTAGTTGGTATGTTCATTGTGATATTCATGATTTAGCAATAAATCCATTGAATGATAAATTGTATGCAGTAACAGATGGTGGTGTATATGTTAGCACAGATAGCGGTGACACCTGGGTTGACCTAAAGGAAGGTGTATGTGTAACACAATCATATTACATTGATGATTATGATGCAAATTCGGATGCTGTTTTAATTGGAAGTCAGGATAATGGAATAAAATACAAAAATAATGATGACAGTTTTTTTTCTAATATTGGAGCTGGTGATGGATTTGATGTTATAATAAATTATTCTGATCAGACGAAAGGATATGCAGTTGTTAATAAGAGTATATTTATATTCAATGATTTTCTTAGTGGTACAAACTTTAAAATAAATAATCTGAATTGGTTTCCTCAAATTGAGATGAACACAAGTGATACAGCAATCTTATATTTTAGTAATAGCAATATCTTTAAATATAATAATACATTACAATCAATTGAAGAGTTGTCATCTTTTTTAAATGAAAGTGGTTATTGGGCTTTGAAAACATGCAAAAGTAACTCCAATAGAATTTACGCTGCAGGTGGGAACGAACTTTTTAGTGAATTTGGAAATATGCATGTCTCTTCAGACCAGGGTAATACTTGGACACTTATATCAGAAAATAATGGATTTCCTGAGAATTATCCACGAATTTCTAGAATAGGAGTTCGCCCTAATAGTTCCAATATGGTTTATGCTGTTTTCTCAGGTTATGTTGATAATTTAAAAATTTATTATTCAAATGATGCTGGTTTAAATTGGAGTAATATTAGTTACGACCTTCCCAATATTCCTATTTTGAGTATTGAGGTTGATAGTTATAATAATGTTTATGTTGGCACTGATATTGGAGTTTACTTTAAAACTTCTGGGGCTACTAATTGGGAGCCTTTTTATAATAATCTACCCAATGTACCTATTTCTGATCTAGCAATCAATGAGGTGAACGATAAATTGCTGGCCTCAACATTTGGAAGAGGAGTTTGGAAATCAACCCTCCATACCTCTTGTCCTAATAACTTGTGGATTAATGATGACTTGAGTGGTAGATATTTCAGATCAGTATCAAATGATATAACCTTGACTGGAAAAATTACTGGAGGGGCAGGAACAGAGGTGATTATGCGTGCTGGTAGTAATATTGATTTAAAACCAGGATTTAGAGTCAATGGTGAACCGGGAACAAATTTTTTGGCATACATTGGTGATTGTGGCGATGGGTTGCCTCCTGAGTTCGGCTTTCAGGGACCGCCAGCCTACCCAAATGCTTTATCAGATTATAATCTTAAATTAAGTAGAATTAAAGGTACTTTACAAATACTCAATATTAATGCTGAAAATAAAATTGTAAGGCTTAGGAAATTTACTGATGGCGATGCCTTGATACTATTGCTGAATAGTAAGGGCGAATTGGTGAATGAAGTAGCTAGGCATACTGGAGAAAACGGTGTTTATGATTTTAATCTTAACACAAGAGCATTAAAAGGGGGTCTCTATTTTGTTTATCTTATTGTAGATGATGATGTAACTCACCTTCAGGAATTAGTTATTCCGGGGAAAGGCAATACCGATTAAAGAATAAGGCTTTACCACGAATTTAATGGAACATAATAAACATGGGCAGAAACCGGAAGATTGAAGAAGCGAGCTTCCTGTAAAGTATTCGGGAGACCATTGATGATACGAAATATGGATTTTAAAATATTCGACATCCCTGCAAAACTACACTGTCTGCAAATTACATTTGAAAAAAAATGAATAACCAAACAACTAATCATATGAAAACCTTAAAAACTAATTATTTGAATTACTTCATAAGCACCTTATTTATTTTAGCACTCCTACTCAACTTGACGGTTACGGCTCAGGTAGCCATCAACGCCGATGGCAGCAGTCCCGAAAACTCAGCCATGCTGGATATTAAATCAGATACGGCAGGGATACTTATTCCCATCAACTCCACGACAGGCCATTTTATCACCAGCCATCGGCTATAATTGTTATTCTTCAGTCAATTATAAACTTCAACATAAAACTATGTATTATGAAAACAATTTTACACACAATGATTTTGATCCCGTTTCTTGTAATTCTTTCTACAAGTGGATTTTCACAAACTTGGACTAAAACTTATGGCACATCTAATGACGAAGAAGGCAATGTAGTACAGCAAACCTTTGATGGAGGTTACATTATTACCGGTAGAACTTTCCCAACCAATTCATGGGATTATGATCTCTATCTGGTTAGAACAGATAACAACGGAGATACACTTTGGACAAAAACGTATGGTGGAACTGGCAATCAGACTGGTGTTGACGTTAAGCAAACAACTGATAATGGTTTTATTATTTCAGGGGATTTTTTATCATTGGAATCAGGGAATTTTGATGTTTGGTTATTAAAAACTGACAGCAATGGAGATACTTTATGGACAAATACATTTGGAGGTAGTTTTAATGATTATGGAAGTTCAGTATTTCAAACTGATGATGGCGGATATGTTATTATTGGTTCAACAGAATCTTATGGTGCTGGCGGTTCCGATTTTTGGATTGT
>JAOZNY010000079.1 GCA_029933565.1 Bacteroidales bacterium | reverse complement strand
GTTACAGTAGATCCAGATCCATATTTTGTTGTTGACCAACAATGGGACTCAATTCCGGTAAATACTTTCGACTCTCTTGGTTTCCACAATTGCGATTGTACTACTTTCGGTATTAACGAAAATAAGATTCAGGTAAATGTTGATGTTTACCCTAATCCCGTAACAAATAACAATTTCACTATTGAAGCCAGTGAGCCAATAAAATATGTTGAAATGATTGACCTTTCTGGAAGGGTTATTGAAAGAATTGAAATGAGTTCAAATACATTTACAGGCAATTTCTCGACTAAAGAAGATTATAGAGGAATTTTGTTTGTAACCGTTAAACTTGAATCAGGAAAATCAAAAACAAAAAAACTTTTATTTAATTAAAGGTTTCTTACAATTATTAGCATTAAAGGCTTTAAGTAACTATACTTAAAGCCTTTAATGGCTTTATATGAAGATTTTATTTCCAAAATATCCGTCATGAGCAAAAGAACTTTTTTAATTTTAACCTTGTTGATTTCCTCAGTATTTTCCTTTGGACAAACAATATCGATAAGTGGTATAGTTACTGATTATAATATTGGAGATCCGCTTATTGGTGTTAATGTAATTTACGGACCGGGAATGGGCACTGTAACAGGTCTTAATGGTGAGTACACCTTAAACCTTGAGCCAGGCGAATACGAAATAGAAGTTTCTTATATAGGGTTTATTAACCAAAAAAAGAATATTACATTAGGTGAAAAAAACTTGTTCTTAAATTTTGAACTAAAAACAGTAACTCTGGAAGAAGTTGAAGTTGTGGCCGATTTGGCACGAACAAGAGAAACTCCTGTTGCTTTTTCAAATATTTCACCTGCTAAAATAGAAGAACAACTTGCTTCTCAGGATATTCCTTTAATACTCAACTCAACACCGGGTGTTTATGCAACCCAGTCAGGTGGTGGCGATGGTGATGCCCGAATAAATATCAGAGGTTTTAACCAAAGAAATGTTGCGGTAATGCTTGATGGAATTCCTGTTAACGACATGGAAAACGGATGGGTCTATTGGTCAAATTGGTTTGGGCTCGATGCGGTAATGCGTGGTACTCAAGTACAAAGAGGACTTGGAATGTCGAAACTGGCAATCCCTTCTGTGGGTGGAACAATTAATATTACTACCAAAGGAATTGATGCAAAAAAAGGTATTAGTTTAAAACAGGAAGTTGGTTCAGCAGGTTATTTAAGGACAACACTTGGAATGACTACCGGACGTATGAGCAACGGCTGGGGTGTTACTTTTGCCGGTTCCTACAAAAAAGGAAATGGCTGGGTAGACCAAACCTGGACAGAAGGCTGGTTTTATTTTTTACGTGTTGACAAAGAAATTGGAAAGCACCTTTTAAGTGTATCAGCCATGGGTGCACCACAAAAACACGGACAGAGAAGTTATAAAAAGCGTATGTCGGCTTTTGACAGAAAATATGCTGAAGAAAATGGAATGTCCACTGAATATATTGACAACCTGGAATCATCAGGGCTTGCTGTCGATATGGGTTTAAAATATAATCCAAACTGGGGTTATTTAGACCGTGCTTATATTACAGAAACAGATACTGTTTTCCCCGGCATTAAGGAAACTAGTACAGCAAACAACTATTACCACAAACCTATGTTTAGCCTTAAGGACTTTTGGAGTGTTAACGAAAAATTATACATTTCTAATGTACTTTATCTATCCATTGGCTCAGGAGGAGGAAACTCATTTTCCACTTCAACATTTGATGTAGAAACAAAACAAATGAATCTCCAAAATACTTATAATGCTAATCTAAACATTATCGCACCATACAGGAATAAAACCAATCTGTCGGAAGATATTATGCGAAATGCAGTAAATAATCATTTCTGGCTAGGCCTTCTATCTACATTTGATTATAAAATTAATGATGCATTTTCACTTTCTGGTGGAATTGACTTAAGAACCTACAAAGGAGAGCACTACCGTGAAGTAGATGACCTATTAGGAGGAAACTATTTTTTGGATACAGGGAATGAAAACGAAGACAACAAAACAACAAAAAAATATGTAGGCGATAAAATAGGATATAATAATGATGCTTTGGTTCGCTGGGGTGGATTATTTGCCCAATTAAAATATCAAAATGGCAATCTGACAACATTCCTTAACCTCACCGGATCTGTGTCAGGAAATAAAAGAATTGATTACTTTCTTCCCAAGATACTTACTCTTGGTGATAGTACTTTTCAGGTTTCTTATGAAGAGCCTTACGAAACTGATTCCATTGTTTATGATTATACTTACTCAGGCTTACAAACTAATGAAACCGACTGGAAATACCTTCCAGGCTTTACAGTAAAAGGAGGAATTAATTATAACCTTAATGAGACCATGAATGTATTCTTGAACCTTGGTTATTTATCAAAATCACAAAGGTTTCAAAATGTATACAATAGAGAGAATCAACTATTTCTTGAGATAAAAAATGAAAAAGTAAAGGCAATTGAAATAGGCTACAGTTATGTTCTACCTCGAATGACTTTTAATTTTAATGCCTATTATACCGTTTGGGACAATAAACCTGCCGACAGAACTCAATACATGAATGATCCGGATGATCCTGAGATTAGATATACAGTAAATATTAATAATATGAATGCCTTGCACAAAGGTGTGGAATTTGAATTTGCATACAGGATTACAAAAAATCTTACATTTGAAAGTCTCTTATCTTTAGGTGACTGGAAATGGACTTCTGCTGACACGGCTCTAATTTATGATGACAATGGAAAATATGTAGGCACAAAGCCATTTAACGCCAAAGGACTTTATGTTGGAGATGCTGCTCAGTTTCAAAATCGCGAGAGTTTAAGATGGGAAATTATCAAAGGTTTATATGCTTCGGGGTCTTTTACTTGGTTTGGAAAACATTATGCTGAATTTAATCCATTAGATCTAGATCCTGAAGAAAGTCCTAATTCATTTGATGAAAATGGAAACCCAAGACAATCATGGCAAATTCCTAATTACTATATGGTGGATTTTCATGTGGGTTATTCATGGCAGATGAAAAAAATTGGACTCCAGGTTAGAGGAAGTGTATTGAATGCATTAGATGATTCATATGTTACTGATTCGCAAAATAATGATACATATTTAAGTCATGGGACAACTGACTTTGATGCCAATTCTGCCAGTGTATTTATGGGAACTGGTCGCAGGTTTAATATTTCACTAAGAGTTAGTTTGTAGAGAAACGAGTCAAGATGTAGGAGTCAAGATGCAGGATAAGAAAAAAGAATAAAGAGAAAAAATAAGTTACCCTCTGTCCTGATAATTATCGGGATTAGCCTGGGGATAAAAAATCAAGAAAAAAGAAAAAAATGAAAAAATTATCAATTATTTTAATTGCCATTATGACTTCTGTTTTGTCATTTGGCCAACAAACCGGATATTATAACGGTACTTCAGCAAAGGATGGAGATGAGTTAAAAACTGCTCTTCACAACATTATTAAGGGTCATACACCTTATTCGTATTATATTTCAAAACACATATTTAAACAATCAGATGTTGATCCTAATAATCCAGATAATGTAATCCTGGTTTATACCGGCCGATCTAATCCTAACGATGATTATGGAACTGGAGGCAACTTCATTAACCGAGAACATGTTTGGGCAAAATCACATGGCAACTTCGTCGATTGGATGCCAATGTACAGCGATGTACACAATTTAAAACCTGCCGATGCTTCTGTAAATGTTGCCAGAAGCAACAAAGACTTCGACAATGGCGGCGTTCAACACAGCGAGGCAACTGGCTGCTATTATACCGACTCAACCTGGGAAGCCCGCGATGAGGTTAAAGGTGATATAGCTAGAATAATATTTTATATGTCGACAAGATATGAAGGGGATAATGGAGAAATTGACCTTGAAGTGGTTGATTGGAATAATACATATCCTAATGCACAGCATGGAAAACTTTCAACATTATTACAATGGAACCTTTTGGATCCACCAGATGAATTTGAGAGAAACAGAAATAATGTTATTTATTCTTTTCAACAAAACAGAAACCCATTTATCGATAATCCTGAGTTTGCACAACTTATTTGGGGTGGAGAAACTGCAAGTCAACTTAGTATCGACAATTTAACAATTACTCCACAAGTAGTTATTGCTGAACTTCCAATTCAAATTAAAGCTGATATAACTATTAACTCAAAAAGCATTTCAACAGCTACCTTAAAATGGGGTTTAAGTTACGAATCATTAACCAATGAAGTTGAAATGACTGCCAATGCTGGTGTGTTCACAGCAATTATTCCAGGGCAAGCAGAAGACGCAACTGTTTATTATCAAATTACTGCAATAGATGGAATTTCAGAGAGTTCAACAGTAGTTTACAACTTTTATGTACCCAAAATTTTTACCGGAGAAATAGTTTCAATCTACGATATTCAAGGTCAGCAGGATGATTCGCCTTACGATGGACAGGAAGTTAGCACGACAGGTATTGTAACTGCAAATTTTGGTACAACTTATTTTATTCAGGATGGAACCGGAGGATGGAATGGACTTTTTATTTATGAGTCAGGAAGAAATCCATCAGTTGGTGATAGCATTATTCTTACCGGAACAATAACTGAGTATTATGGTAAAACTGAAATGTCAGACATTAGTGATTACTATTTTATTTCAGCAAATAATGATTTACCTGAACCTGTAATTATTGAAAGTGGTGGTGTTTCTGAAGAACATGAAAGCATCCTTACAAAAGTGCTAAATGCAACATGTACCGATGCAAATTATCAGGCAAACTTTTATATGTGGGAAGTTAATGATGGTAGCGGAGCTTTAAAAATTCATAATAGTTCAATTTTCGAATACGAGCCCACCGAAGGAGTTTCATACGATGTTACCGGACCTATGAATTTTGATTTTGATGAATGGAAAATTGAACTCCGTTTTGAAAGTGATGTAACTGAAGGTAGTGATTTAGTTAGTCCTACGGTTGAATCAGTTGACCCGATTATCAATACCAATATTAAAATTATTTTTAGTGAAGAAGTTGATCAATCTACAGTTGAAAATATTGCAAACTATGTTATCGACAATGACGTTGTAATTGAAACTGCCACTCAGCATGCTTTTAATAAGGCACAGGTAAATCTTGCCGTTTCTACTCTGTCAGCTGGAATTTCATACTTCATAACCATTAGTAATGTTGCCGACCTGATTGGGAATGTAATGGAAACGCAAACAGAAGAATTTCAATTTGTAGGTATTGAAGAATTATTTGAAGATGGTAGTTTAAGTGTTTTCCCAAATCCAGCCAAAGACAAACTTAATTTATCTTTTAACTTAAAGGAAAACACTAAGATTGATATTGTGCTAAATGATATTTCAGGAAAGCAAATTATCTTTGAATCTCATAACGTTTATCAGGGAGAAAATCATCTTAGTTTTGATGTAAGTAATATTTCTAAAGGAATTTATCTTTTAAATCTAAATACTGAAAAAGGTACAATGAAATATAAAGTTGTTATTAAATAGTTTTTTAATAATAATTATCATTCTAAAGCCGTTAAACTTTACTGATTAACGGCTTTATTTTTATTTTTGCAAAAACTTTATTAAGTGACTGATAATTTAGTAATTATACCAACCTACAACGAGAAGGAGAATATCGAAAAAATTTTAAGGTATGTAATGAACCTTGAAAAAGAATTCGATGTGCTTGTAGTTGAGGACAACAGCCCTGATGGAACAGCGGCAATAGTAAAAAAAACAATGCTGGATTTTCCGGAAAGGATTTTTATTCTGGAACGCAAAGGCAAACTGGGACTTGGTACCGCATACATCGAAGGTTTTAAGTGGGGTCTTGAAAAAGGCTACGATTATCTTACAGAGATGGATGCCGATTTCTCGCACAATCCTAATGACCTTGTTAAACTTTATAATTCAAATGCCAGTGGAGCATCCGACGTTGCTATTGGCTCAAGGTACATTAAAGGAGTAAACGTTGTAAACTGGCCAATGGGCAGAGTGTTGATGTCGTATTTTGCATCAATGTACGTGAGGATGATTACCGGCTTAGATATTATGGATACTACTGCCGGCTTTGTTTGCTGGTCGCGGAAATCGCTTGAAACTATTGATTTGGACAGGATAAAATTCATTGGTTATGCTTTCCAAATTGAAATGAAATACACTGCAGTTAAACTTGGTTTTAAAGTTGCCGAAGTACCAATTATTTTTACCGACCGTACTGAAGGAACTTCCAAAATGAACAAAAGTATTTTCCGCGAAGCAATATTTGGTATTATGCAACTTCGTTTTAGGAGTATTGTTGGAAAAATAAAACCAGTAAAAACAGTTTAATATCTCACCAATGTCAACCAACAAAGTTATTTGTGGAGCAACAATTGTAAACGAAGGAGAAACCTTTGTTGGTGATATATTTATTAAAAATGACCTAATAGAAAATATTGTCGAAGGAAAAGCAATCGATTACTCAGGCTATGAAATTATTGATGCCAAAGGTTTGCATTTGTTTCCTGGTATAATTGACGATCAGGTACATTTTCGTGATCCAGGTCTTACCTATAAAGGCGATATTTATACTGAAAGCAAAGCAGCAGTGGCAGGGGGCATTACTAGTTTTATGGAGATGCCAAATACCGACCCTCCAGCTCTTACTCAGAAAATACTTGAAGAAAAATATAAGTCTGCTTCAAAAAAATCGCTGGCAAACTTCTCATTTTATATGGGTGCTTCCAACGACAACCTTGAGGAAGTTTTAAAAACCGACCCTACAAAAGTTTGTGGCATAAAGGTTTTTATGGGCTCTTCAACCGGTAATATGCTTGTTGATGATGAAAAGATACTTGAGGGAATTTTTAAAAATGCTCCAACATTGGTAGCAACCCATTGCGAGGACGAAGTAACTGTTCAAAAGGATACTCAGGAGTATTTAAAGAAATATGGAATAGATGCACCAACAAGCATCCATCCAAAAGTAAGATCTGCAGAGGCTTGTTACCTATCCTCTTCGAAGGCAGTTCGTCTGGCAAAAAAGCATAATACACGCCTGCATGTTTTGCACCTTACAACTGCCAGGGAAATGGAATTGTTCAGCAACGAAATTCCTCTTGAAGAAAAAAAGATTACAGCAGAAGTTTGTGTACACCATCTTTGGTTTAGCGAAAACGATTATAAAAAAAAGGGCAATTTCATTAAATGGAATCCATCCATTAAATCGGAGGAAGACAGGGAGGCCTTGAGAATAGCAGTTGCAAATAACACTATTGATGTAATTGCCACCGACCATGCACCACATACTGAAGAAGAAAAGAAAAGGCCATATTTCAAAGCCCCATCAGGTGGACCTATGGTACAACATTCTCTGGTTTCAATGCTCCAACTTGCAAAAACAGGAGTTTTTAGTCTTGAAAAAGTAGTTGAGAAAATGTGTCATCATCCTGCTATTTTATTTAATGTTGAAAAAAGAGGATTTTTAAGAAATGGCTATTTTGCCGACATGGTACTCGTTGACATGGATACAGACTGGGAAGTGAAGAAAGAAAATATTTTATATAAATGTAAATGGTCACCTTTGGAAGGTGAGTTATTTAATTCAAAGGTTGTTAAAACTTTTATAAATGGAAATATTGTTTTCGATAATGGTACATTTTACGAAAGCATAAAAGGAAAACGATTAATTTTTAACCAATAATCAAAATTAGCACAATGAAGAATATTTTTATTTTAGTAATAAGCCTGTTTATTTTGGCATCTTGTGGAAACGAAAATTCAGATAGTAATACCGACAATTCAACTAAACAAGAGACGAAAACAACTCAGGAAACCGTTGCACCTGATGGAGAACATATTATTTCAACTTATACTAACGGTAATCCAAAAATTACCAGAACATATAAAGTTGACGGAGAAAAACGTACTGCGGTTTACGAAAAAGAAAATTATGAAGATGGAAACCTACTTAAAGAAGGTGGTTTAAAAAATGGCAAGAGGGATGGCGAATGGAAATCTTTCAGGCGTGATGGTATTTTGTGGAGCGAAGGATTTTATGTTGATGGAGTTCGAAATGGAACAACAATTACCTATCACCCAAACGGCAAAAAATATTACGAAGGCAATTATACCAATGGCTCAAAATCAGGCAACTGGAAATTCTACGACAGGGATGGGAATATGGTAAAGGAAGAAAATTACGATAAAAAGTAAAATAATATTTGTCAAACCAAACTCGTCATTGCGATTCGCCAACACAATAGTTCCTAACTAAATTAATCGAAATGCGGAGAAGCAATCTCAAATACGCTTGGAAAGTCCGAACAGATTGCCGCGCTTGCGCTCGCAATGACGTTCTTTGCCTAGGTTCTAACGAACAACTTCCAAATTTATCATCACTGGGAGGTGATCACTAAAACCTCCATAATAATACTTTGCAGCAGTACGGCTTGGCCTTGAATCACCTTTTTTTGGTTTGTAAAGCATCCAGTCATATTTTACTATCTGCTGATCTTCACTTAATAAATGAACTTTGTTTTCTGTTTCTAGCAAAGCCGACGAAACTATAAACTGGTCAAACATATCCCAATTACGGTAATACAATGAGCCTTCTCCATTTTCAAATTTTGAAAGTGATAAGTTGTAAAGTTTTTTCTCTTTAGCAGGAGTTTCTGGTTTTACCGCTCCCAAAACATGGAACACACTAGTATCCGTAGGGTTGTCATTTAAATCGCCTGCCAAAATAATCGCTGAATTGGGATTAGTTTCCATTATTGAGTCTGTAATTTGCTTTAACAAACCGGCAATTAATATTCTGGAAGGTTCTGTTGCTTCTTGTCCGCCCCAACGCGAAACCCAATGATTGAAAAATAAATGAACAGTATCTGCTCCGCCTAAAATTCCTTTGCTATACAAAATATCCCTTGTCCTACGTGCAGAATCAGGGAGTTTAACATAAATAAAATTAGTTGATAAAGGCTGATAAAATTCAGGCTGATAAATCATTGCAACATCAATCCCTCTTAAATCGGGGCTGTTTTTATGTAAATATGAATAGGCTGCATCTTTCAACGAATCATGGGCTACTAGATCAATGAGAACATTTTCGTTTTCAATCTCACTTAAGCCAATTACAACAGGAAATCCATTTACGGTGTCCATTGCTTTAATAACTCTAGCAAGTTGATCCAGTTTATGAAAGTATCTTTCGGTATTCCAGGGCATCTCATTTTCAGGGGTATATTTAGCATCGTTCACCCCAACACTATTAATGGTATCGAAAAGGTTTTCAACATTGTAAAAAGCAATACTATGGGTAGTAGTAGTTACTTCTCTTTCGCATGACAAAAAAACAACTGTTAATACAATTGCCATTGTAATTTTTTTGATAAAACTTTTCATAATGATTCTTTCAAACGGTTAATTTCCCTACGGTCTTTTTTTGTTGGTCTTCCTTCACCTCGATTACGTTTTTCGTGATTAAGAAGCCGTAGCATTTCCAATCGTTCGTATTCTTCGGGTGGAGTAAGATCTTGCATCAGGTCGGCAACAAACTTTGCACCTACCCTGTTTTTCACAAGTTTAAGTACCTTTATTCTTTTCTTAATGGTTTGCTGCTGCACTTCAATTTCATCGCCCTCTTTTATCTCTCGTGAAGCCTTTACATTTGTGCCGTCAATTTTTACTTTCCCGCCTTTGCAGGCATCTCCTGCCTGAGTACGGGTTTTAAAAACCCTAACTGCCCAAAGCCATTTATCAACTCTCATTATTTCTTTCTGAAGAACAACTGAATGGGTACTCCGGTAAAATCATAATGGTCACGAATGGTATTCTCCAAAAATCTTCTGTACGATTCTTTTACATCATCGGGCAAATTGCAAAAGAATGCAAATTGAATTTTATGGGTTTTAAGTTGAGTGATATATTTTATCTTAATATACCTTCCCCTTGATGCTGATGGTGGTGGTATACTTTCAATAATTGGTAGTAATAAATCGTTAAGTTTAGAAGTGCTAATATGATTGCTACGCCTCTGGTAAACATCCTTTGCCAACTCCAAAGCCTTAAATATTCGTTGTTTATTCTTTACCGAAGTAAAAACAATTTCCACATCGTTGAAAGGTGCAATGCGTTCCCTAATATTGGCTTCAAACTGTTTGTGTGTATTGGTTTCTTTTTCAATCAAATCCCATTTGTTCACAACTACAACAACACCCTTTCCATGCTTTTCTGCAAGATGGAAAATTGCTATGTCCTGCTTTTCGATACCTGTTTGGGCATCAATCATAATTATGCAAACATCTGATTTCTCAATTGCACGAATGGTTCTAAGTGTAGAATAAAATTCAATGTTTTCGTAAACCTTGGCTTTCTTCCGTAGTCCTGCTGTGTCAACAAGCATAAAATCGTGACCAAAACCTTTATACCTTGTATAAACCGAATCGCGGGTAGTACCGGCAATTGGGGTAACAATATTTCGCTGATCACCAAGCAAAGTATTTATAAGTGACGATTTACCAACATTTGGTCTGCCTACAACTGCAATTCTTGGAAGATCAATTTCTTCATCCTCGGCATCAAGAATAAATTTTTCCACAACAGCATCGAGTAATTCACCTGTTCCTGTTCCTGTCATTGCCGAAACCGGGTACACTTCGCCCAAGCCCAAAGAGTAAAACTCCCCTGCTAAATCACCGGCATTTGGAACATCTGCTTTATTGGCTGCTACAAAAACCGTCTTCCCTGATTTTCTTAGCAAATTAGATACTTCCTGATCAAGTGAACTTATGCCTTCACGAATGTCGACCATAAAAACAATTACATCCGATTCATCGACTGCAAAAAGCACCTGTTTGCGAATTTCCTCTTCAAAAGTATCCTCTGAACCATGAACATAACCGCCAGTGTCGATTACCGAAAATTCGTAACCATTCCAATCGCTTTTACCATAAATACGGTCGCGTGTAACACCACTAATAGATTCAACAATGGCTTCCTGCGTTTTTGTAAGCCGGTTAAACAACGACGATTTACCCACGTTAGGTCTTCCTACAATTGCTAATGTATTACTCATTATTATAATTTTTTTTTACTTCCACTAATTACCGTAACCAAATCGTTCCAGCAACTTTTCGTTATTCCGCCAATCTTTTGTAGTCTTTACCGTTAACTCCAGAAATACTTTTTTTCCGATAAACTCCTCCATATCAAGCCTTGCCTGAGTACCAACTTTTTTAATTGATTTCCCCTGATGGCCAAGTATTATTGCTTTCTGGGTTTCGCGACTTGTATAAATATTTGCAGAAATCCTTACTATCCTTTCCTCATCTTTGTACTCCTCAACAGCAACTTCAACAGAATAAGGTATTTCCTTTTTATAATTAAGAAGTATTTTCTCACGAATAATTTCCGAAATAAAAAACCTCATCGACCTATCGGTAAACTCATCCTTAGAGAAATAAGCAGGGCTTTCTGGCAAATTATGTAAAATCCTTTCGAAAACACTTTCAACATTAAATTTCTCCAATGCCGAAACAGGGATAACCTCTGCATTAGTAATTGATGTTTTCCAATGTTCAATCTGCTCAACAACTGTATCCTGATTAGATAAGTCAATTTTATTCAAGACAACAATTACAGGAATTTTTGATTTTGAAATTCTATCAATGACCTCCTGATGTTCAAAAGTTTGCCCTGCTTCAATTACCAAAAGGATAATATCGGCATCAACAAGTGCTGTTTCGATATACGAATTCATAAATTCGTGCATCTTATACGAAGGGTCTTTTACAATCCCCGGCGTATCAGAATATACTATTTGGAAATCATCAGAATTAACAATTCCCATTATCCTATGCCTTGTGGTTTGCGCCTTTGAAGTAATAATTGAGAGTTTCTCACCCACCAATGCATTCATCAAAGTTGACTTGCCAACATTTGGATAACCTATGATATTTACAAAACCTGCTTTATGCACAAAAAAATATTTTTATGAAACTTTGTTTTGCAAAGAAACAAAATATATCTTTGCAGCCTCAAAAATAGATTGAGAGGAAGTATCGGAACAATTTAACTTTCGTTACTGATAAAAAAGAGTTCATAAGAATAAAAATATATTGCGGGGTGGAGCAGTGGTAGCTCGGCGGGCTCATAACCCGT
>JAOZNY010000005.1:32375-35684 GCA_029933565.1 Bacteroidales bacterium | reverse complement strand
GAAAACCTAATTAATTATTTGGTGAGTAATGGAATAGGCGAGCCTCAACTTGCACAATTAAATTCTTCAAATACCAGAGAAGTTGAACTGTATTTTTCAAATAATTTTGTTAGCGGAGAAGAAAATACAATTACGGTAACATCTGTTGAAGACCTTAGTGGGAACGCTATGGAAAGTCAGCAAATGGAGTTTCTATATTTTGAGCCTGAGCCTTTTGATGTAATGATTAATGAAATTATGGCTGATCCAACACCAATAGTGGATTTGCCCGAATATGAATATTTAGAGCTTTTTAATTCATTGCCTTATTCCGTTAATCTTAAAGGATGGATGTTGATAATTGGATCGAGCGAAAAGGTTTTTGAGGAGGTTAATATTCAAAGTGGAGGATATTTGATTTTGGCTAAGGAAGAGGCTGCCACAAGTTTTGAACCCTATGGGGATTTTTATGGTTTCAGTTCATTTTCCCTTACAAATTCAGGACAGGATTTGGTTTTGATTTCAAAAGAGGGGACGATAATTTCGGAAGTGAGTTATACAGAAGAATGGTATAAAGATTTTGAAAAACAGGATGGTGGCTGGAGTATTGAACAAATAAATCCACAAAATATCTGTTCGGGAGAAGAAAACTGGAAGGCAAGTACTGATAAAAAAGGTGGAAGTCCGGGAGTTGAAAATTCGGTTAATTCCGACATAAAATTTTTGCCCAAACCAATAAAGTTTGAAATGCTCGACAGCAGAAAAGTTCAAATTACATTCAATCAAAAAATGGATTCAGTGAGCATTTCTAGCACTAATAATTATATTGTTGACAATGAAGTTGGTGAACCTGCCTCTGTTTATTTTTCAGGTTTCAAACCTCAAAAGGCTGTGCTTACTTTTCTAAATGATTTCACTAAAGGTATAAGTTATGAAATGACCCTTAGAAAGCAACTCAGAAACTGTAAGGGTGATGAAATGGAACAGGATACAATTATTGTTTTTGGAATTCCCGAAGAAGCTGAAAAAATGGATGTGGTAATAAATGAAGTTTTGTTTAATCCGCTTGGCGATGGTGTTGATTTTGTGGAGTTGTTTAATTCCTCGTTTAAAGTAATTGATCTGGCTAAAATCAATCTGGGCTCTGTAAAAATAAGTCCTCCCAATCCACCCGACACTTCATTTTATAGAATTTCGGAAGAGCAATTTTTACTGGTTCCCGGCGAATATATTTGTCTTACTTTTTCGCCTGCAAAAGTTAAAGAGCAATATTTTACACAAAATCCAAATGGTTTTTTAAAAGTCGACCCTTTTCCTTCTTTGAACAACGATGAAGGATCAGTTTTGCTAAAATCAAACTCAGGAATTATTATTGATGCCTTTGATTACAACGAAGAAATGCATTATCCCTTGCTTGTTTATTTGGATGGAGTTTCGCTTGAGCGAACAAGTTTCTTGCAGACCACTAATGATAAAACTAACTGGCATTCAGCGGCTGAAAGTGTTGGTTTTGCCACACCTGCTTACCAGAATTCACAGTTTATTGGTGAAATGGAAAATGAAGAAAACATTATTATTGATCCTGAAATATTCTCCCCTGATAACGATGGTTATAACGATTTAATGACCATCAAATATAAATTTGATCAGCCGGGTTTTATGATGTCGGTTGATATTTATAATTCAAATGGTTTTCCGGTTAGAAAACTGATTAACAATGAATATTTGGGTACAGAAGGCAGCGTTAATTGGGACGGGATTAAAGATGATAATACTAAGGCAGCGGTAGGCATCTATGTGATTTATATTCAGGTTTTTGATCTTGATGGAAATGTGAAACAATTTAAAGAATCGGTTGTTTTGGCTAGTAAACTCTAATAATTTCATTAAGTTTGTACGTTCAACCAATCAATCAAATATATGATTTCAACTATAATCTTAGTTTTATTTTACATTTTCTCTCCACTATTTCTTCTTTATTTATGTCATAACTACACTTTTATAAAAAAGATAGGAGCCGTTATTATGGCCTATGCCTTAGGTTTGCTTTTAGGTTCATCAGGATTACTTCCTAAAGGATCATTACAAATACAGGACATGCTTAATACAATAACAATTCCACTTGCAATTCCACTAATGCTGTTTTCAGCAAATATTAAATCGTGGATGCGGCTAGCAGGAAAAACAACTCTTTCGATGTTTATTGCATTTTTTGCGGTTGTTAGTACTGTTGTTGCAGGATATTTATTATTTGGCAGTGGCGACCCTGAAAATATGTGGAAAGTAGGAGGTTTGTTGGTTGGTGTTTATACGGGAGGAACACCAAACCTTGCCTCGTTAAAATTAATGCTTGATGTTGACAATGAAATATATTTGGTAACTCATACTTATGATATGCTTATTGGTGCGGCCTATTTCTTCTTTATTTTAATTGTAGGTCAGAAAGTTTTTGGTTTAGTGTTACCCAAATATAAATCTTATGGGATTTCGGGGGAGCAGGAAATGATGGAAATATCATCGAAGGAACCTTTCTGGGGATTATTATTAACGAAGAATCGTCTACCCCTAATAAAAGCATTTGGTCTGTCGGTTGCAATTTTTATTATTGGAGGGGCAACTACTTTAATTGTTCCCGAAAGTTCACAAATGGTTGTGGTAGTTTTGCTTATTACAACCCTGGGAATACTTGCTTCGCTGATACCTGCCGTAAATAAACTACCTAAGACCTTTGATTTGGGAATGTATCTGATTTTGATTTTTAGTATTTCAGTTGCTTCAATGGTTGACTTTTCAAAGATGACCAGTGTTTCACCAGATATTTTTTACTATGTAGGCTTTGTAATTTTTGGCTCACTGTTATTACAGGTAATAATATCCATGTTCTTTAAAATTGATACCGATACTGTAATAATTACATCAACAGCAATGATTTGCAGCCCTCCTTTTGTTCCGGCGGTAGCAGGCGCATTAAAAAACAAAGAAATAGTAATTTCAGGTCTTACCATTGGAATTATTGGATATGCCGTTGGCAATTATCTTGGATATATTATTGCCAATTTCCTGCATGGACTTTAACAAAAGTTTATTGAAAACATAAAAAAAGCCCCGATAAATTATATCGGGGCTTTTATATTGTAGGTTGTATTAGGATTAAAACAAAAAGTTCAAACCAATATACAATCCTGAACTTCCGTCTTTTTCACTAAGTGCTCTACCATAATCAACAGCAATAATAAAGTTTTGGTTCATTGCAATGTGCAATCCACCACCGTAACCACTGTGGAAACTTTCTGTTCCTAAAGCAAAATAGTCCTCTTTATTTACATCGTC
>JAOZNY010000005.1:30770-32275 GCA_029933565.1 Bacteroidales bacterium | reverse complement strand
ATATAGGTCATTATTAGGATCATCATTTTCCCAAGCAGAATTAAAAACTGCTTCGTAACCATTAAAACCATAAAACTTAAATGCGCGGTCGGGTAAATAACTTAGATCGAATGAAGTGCGTATACCTTTAATAAGTTTATCAGAGTCGTAATAAAACCTGAAAATACCACTTCCCTTTAAAAACCATGATGCTTCAACATAAATTGAATGATCGTAGCGAGGATAACGCGAGCCATCGCCATAATGGTATAAGTTTACAAGAGCACCCAGCTGAAGACCAAGGTCAGAGTCGTAGGAAACCACAGGGAGCCCTCCAACGTTCCATCCTTTTTTAATAGTTTCAGTTTTTTCTTTTTTTTCTTTCTCATCTTCGTTGTCCTGTGCAATTACAGCAATTGCCCATCCAAACATTATTGCAAAAAGCAATAAACTTCTGGTAAAAATTTTATCCATATTTGTTAGTATTTGGTTTTCGGATTATTTATTAGTTTTTAATAAACGACCCACTATTTAAAATTTTATTTCCTTTACTTAATTTATAGGTGTAAATACCCGAACCTAAACCTGATAAACTAAGTTTTGTGGTTTGTTCTGCGAAGTCTTTCTTAATAATTGTCTTGCCAAAGTTATCATAAATTGTTAATACTCTATCATTAGTTCTTATATCAGAACTAAAAGTAATATAGTCGGTGGTTGGATTTGGATAAACTTTTAAGGGCTTTTTTGTACTCCAAAGGTCAATAATCCCAGTATTGGTATAAATTGAAATATCATCGATAAGCAGGACTGAACCCGCCTTCGCGTCCATTGCCTTTGATGAAGTAATAATAACATTAAAAGTATCGGGGGTTACATAATGAACAAAATTTTCCATAAAAATTTCGAAGGGTTGCCATTCATCGGCATTTCCTAAATAAGTAAAGCCAAAGCCAATGGTATCCATACCCGACCCATCATTTTTAAAATTATACATCAATATGCTGGCACTGTCGTCTTCAACCCCTTCATATTTATACCAGCCCGTCATTTTATGCACATTTTCCTGAAGGTAATATCCTCCGCCAAACGAAAAACTGGAATCGGCAATATTAATATTAAACTCTGCAAGTGTAAGTATAGAAGGTACTGCAATCTCATTGTCTGTAATTTCGTGAGTTGTAAGTTTTGCCGCATAACTACCACTATGCGAATCGCTGCTTTTTGACACAGAAACAGTACCTGGATCTAGTAAATAAATAAATGAATTAAGTGTGTACCATTCATCTGGCTCATCAAAAAAGAGATAAAAACTCCAATCTTCCATTTCGTTATTGGGTAGTGATTGTGCAAAAGCATTCAGCCCAATTATTGTAAATACAAAGAATAATATTTTTTTCATTTTTTTATGTATTTATGTACCCAATCTCTCAGGATTAATTTTAATTTCGTTTTTTTAAAGTGCTAATTTAAAATTTAAACCTTTGGTGAGGTATTTTTTTTCTCTGTTTTTTATTATTACGCTATCA
>JAOZNY010000005.1:28788-30670 GCA_029933565.1 Bacteroidales bacterium | reverse complement strand
ATGTGGAAGGATACCGTTTTAATCAACGAAATAATTATTCATGCCTTTTGGGATTATCGCACATTTAAGCAACTTATTGTAAATATGGAACCCTTAAACCTCGATAACTTTTATCCTGACTGGGAAGGAACCGGGCTTCTTTATAAAGAAGTCAGGCCACTTACAATTAAAGGGCCTATTCAGGCTTTGTACGATGTTTTTAACAAGAGCGCCCAGTTGAGCAGGCAGTTGATAAGGAACAGGAAAGAGTATAACCAACTTATGATTCAAATGGGAAGGCCAAACGATACTATCCCGGCTTATCCAGATCATATGATTAACCAGAGATAATAGAATTCACTAAAGCAAAATAATATATCTTTACCCTCATTATATACAAGAATTAACAGACTTTTAAAATGAGATCAATTATTACTATTGCTTTAGGATTATTTATATCCTTTAATGCTCTTGCCCAAACGTATATTACACAGGCTAAACCTTATGGTGAAAAACTATGGGGATATATCAATGAAAAAGGAGAAACGCTAATAGAGCCGATTTATAAAAAATGCTATAAATTTTCAGAGAATGGATTAGCACCAATTTATGAATCAAAGAAATTTCAATTTATAAATACCCGGGGAGAAGTAATTGCAACCGACATTAACGATTTTCGTCTTATTGAAGGGTTTATTGGAATTGGTGGCCTTCAGGGATATTCTGATGGATTTGTAGCTGTGCAAAAGAATAAAAGTTGGGGGTTTTTGGATTCAAAAGGAGTGGTTGCAGTAATGCTGAAGTATGAAAAAGTAAGTAGTTTTAACAATGGTTTTGCCATAGCGCAAGGTGGTGGCGACTTTTTTGTAATTGATAAAACTGGTGGGGAAACAAAAATTGAAATCGCAGATTTAGTAAGTGTAAAGGGATTTGTTGATGGGCTGGCACCATTTGCCGACAATAGCAGGAATAATGGATTTATCGATACTAAAGGACAAATCGCAATTCCTGCTCAGTTTGTTGCAGTAGGGTATTTTTATGCCGGACTTGCATGGGCAAAGACAATTGAAAAAAAGGTGGGGTTTATTAATAAAAGTGGTGAGTGGGTGATAAATCCACAATTTCTCTCAGCCAAAAACTTTGATCCAGTTAGTGGTCTGGCCAGAATAAAAACAGAGGAAGGCTGGGCCTATGTTGATAAAACAGGGACAATTATAAAAATGACAAATACTGAAACCTGGGGTGATTTCTTTGATGGCCTTGCAAAAGGGAAGAAAGAGGGAAAAGTTGGTTATTACAATGCCAAAGGCGAATGGGTTATAGCCCCTGAATTTGAAGGTGGACGCGATTTTAGAAATGGTTTCGCTGCTGTTAAAAAAGGTGGAAAGTGGGGATTTATTGATAAAACAGGTAAATGGGTGATTGAACCAAATTACGCTGGAGTAAAGGATTTGGAACTGGTGAATTAGTTAATTTATCGCACAGTAAAAACCAAATTTTATAAAGACTGATTTACACATATTGAGAATAATAAATCACAGATGAAAAAAATCTCATTAACAATTATAGTTTTACTTTTATTAAGTATTTACGGATTTTCTCAAGACCAGTTTAATTCACAGGCGTACAACAGAAAGGGAAGTATTTATATTTATTGGGGATGGAACTTTGGTTGGTTTACTAATTCTGATATCACATTTAGCGGCGATAATTATGATTTTACTTTAAGTGATGTTGTTGCCAACGACAGGCAGTCGCCGTTTAATATCAAAACCTATTTTGGCCCTACAACAATTACAATACCTCAATATAATTTTAGAATAGGTTATTTTATAAGTGATCATTACAATATTTCTTTTGGTGTTGATCACATGAAGTATGTTATGCAGGCCAACCAAAATGT
>JAOZNY010000005.1:22795-28688 GCA_029933565.1 Bacteroidales bacterium | reverse complement strand
TTTGGCACATCTGACAATACTGTTGCACAGGCTTCCAGAGTAGCTCCGGTGGTTAGTACGTCATCAATCAAAAGAATGCTTTTGTTTTCTAGTTCTTCAGGGTTCTCTATTTTAAAAATGTCTTTTACATTTTCCCATCTTTCGTAGCGTGTTTTTTTTGTTTGTGTTGATGAGTGTATTTTACGTTGGAGACCAGTAAAAACATCTACTCCCATTGATTTTTTTAGTCCTTCAGCAATTACTAAACTTTGGTTGTAACCTCTTTTTCTAAGTTTTTTTGGATGGAGAGGAACAGGGATGATAAAATCAATATCTTTATAGAAGGGGCTTTTTTGTAGTTCGATGCCAAATAATCTGCCTAATTCAACACCAACGTCTTTTTGTCGTCGGTATTTTAATTGATGAATTAGGTTTTGTACTTTACCCTGTTTGCTAAAAAACAGAAATGAGGTAGCGGCTTTAATATTTATTCTGCCCCAAAAAACTCTGGAAACCGGATTTTCATCATGCATATGAAAACCTGTTTTAGGAAGCCTCAACTCACATGAAATACAAATTACTTCCTCTTGCTGGTTTAGGGCATTTCCACACGATTGGCATACATTTGGATAGAACAGATTTATCAGGTTGTTGACCCAAAGTTTTTTTAGCATTTTAGTGAGCATTGATAATTAGAGGACTAAGGTAACAAATATCCATAAAAAAAAGCAGCAATTAGAAATTTCTTTCTAAAGCTGCCTTTTACAAACACACTATGAAATGTTTATCTCACAAAAATGTAAGAAGATTTTTTTGAGTGGCATGAGGCACACATTGCAAGTTTTCCACGCATTTCTGTCTCACTAATATCGGGGAGGACACCATTTGGCTGAGCGCTAAAATCGTTGCCCGTATTAT
This sequence comes from Bacteroidales bacterium, assembly GCA_029933565.1. Lineage (GTDB taxonomy): Bacteria > Bacteroidota > Bacteroidia > Bacteroidales > F082 > BM524. The sequence goes on along the minus strand of JAOZNY010000005.1, from coordinate 27,791 downwards.
TTGGCATCATCACATATTCCCAGTCGCCACCATCAGTATTGTAGCCGGCTTCTCGTTTCGCCATGGCAAAAGTTACCTGTAACATTCCTTTGCTTCCGTCGGCATTCATTAAATAAGTCTTTTTAGTAAAAATTGTTCCAAGTGTAATACTTTCACTTGATGAAATATTTGAATAAATATCCCTGAAAGTTGAATCGGCAGAAACTGCCATTCCATTGTGGGCAATCGTTACATCTTGTCCGTAAGGTGAGCCTGTAACATCAAGGTCTTCAGCACCTGTTGCTTGGTTTAAATCGGTTTGAGTAAGTGTGTAGGTTTCGGCTTCCTGAGGGTCTTCATCTTTCTTACATCCACTACTTAAAGCAATAAATCCGGCAATAGCCAGCATTAAAAATAATTTTGTCTTCATTTGTAATATTGTTTTTTAAGTTTTGCCCAAAAGTATTTTTCAATTCAATTTGAAAAGAAAAATCTACCGTTTTAGCAATTATTTAACAGCAATTGTTATTTGCTTGTTAATTATCAAATGAAGATTGAAGGGATATTAACAAAAAACAGAAGAATGGGTTAAAGGAATCAAGACATAATTTATGGGGATAGTGTTAATATTTTAGTCTAAACTCCCAAGAGCAGAAAAATAAAAAGCCGCTCCATAATTATGAAGCGGCCTTTATTAAAAACTCTTTTTATACGTAACAAAAACTATTCTTTGTTTCCACCAAGTTTAATATCAAGACCCAGTGAGACAGCATAATGAACCTTCTTGTACGTTTCAGTGTAGGCAATTCCATTATAATCCTTGTTAAAATTTCCATCACTATATGCAGTTGCATAACCACCAAATTGTAGTGTAACGGCATTACTTATGTCCCATGCGAAACCATAACCAAATGTATTGGTATTAAGGCTATAAGTCAAATCCGACTGATAATGCTCGTTAACACCGGTAATAGTCAAAAGATAACCACCGCTAAGACGGAATTTTGGGCCAAGTGCCCATTCAAGACCTATTGCATATTCACTAAAGTTTTTATCAATTAGTTCAACACCATTTTCATCTGTTGCCCAGCCTGCGCCACTATCAAAATAAGTATGGTAGCCCAACTGAAGAGTAACAGGCTCAATTATTTGCAAGCCGATACCAATTGAAAGCATTGCAGGGATATCTGCATTTGTTACTTTACCATCAGGGAACATAGTTATAGGTGATCCATCAGGATTAACTCCTGTAACAAAATCCGTTGTAGTTTCATTGGTAAGGTCCATTTTGGTTTTAAATTCATACTTAATACCAATATTTATCTTATCCTCTAAGAATGAAAGGTTAGCACCTAAAATAGGAGTAAAACCACTACCTGTTTGAACAACGTCAATTCCCTCTTGGTCACCCATGAGGCCTGCTCCAACTCTAAGTTCAGCTGCTTGACCATTAAGTTGTGTTGCTGCTCCGTAAAAATATGCCTGGCTCTGACCAATATTCATTGCATCAATTTCGGCTTGAGTAAGTCCAAATTGCATAAGTCCACCTTCCATCATTGCTGCTTGTTCTGGAGTAAGTGCTCCAAGTGCAACAGCCTCATTAATGGTATAATCACCAAGTCCACCTTCAATTAAAGGTTCCATTGCATCACCTCCAAATTGTGCTTGTCCGGCAGCTGCAGCAGCCTGATTAGCAACACCATTCATAAAATCATCAGCTCTTACATCCCCACCTGCCGTTTGAAAAGTAATGTCTTTTAAGTATCCCTGATAAGTGTTTTTAGCCATAACATATCTACCACCGGCAAATACAGAAATATTATCTGTTATTGCAAAACTTACACCCAATTGAAGTCCCCAATAAATAGAAGAACCTTCAAATCGCATGTCTGCTGAATAACCGGTTACGCCCATTGGCTCAAATGATTTTGCAAGTGCAGAAATACCCATTTCCATCGAAGGAAGGCCTCTTTCGAAAGCGGCACTACCACCACCACCAATTGGGTTGAATCCTAAAGAAATTGCAATACGTCCTTTTTTCCATGCCATGTAAATGGAAGGGAAAACAGGAGCAAATACATCACCCTCATAGGTTGGGTCGTTAAGGAAAGGGAATGAGGAGATAATGGTTTTCTTTTGCCCTAATGTCTGGCTGTTAATTGAAATATGGAATCCATCTTGTAATTTCACTAAGCCTGCCGGGTTAAAGAAAACAGCATCAATATCCACTGATGCATCTCTGGCCAGCATACGTGCCCATGCTGTACTCTGATTCGTATTTGTTACCAGTCCACCTGCCCATAACATGTTTCCTGTAACTAAAACTCCGATTAATAATAGTAATATTTTTCGCATAATAAATAGATATTGGTTTATAAAGCGTGCAATATAGCACATATCTAAATATAAACATGCTTTGATAGTATCTTTTATTAATAGTTGTTTGTTAATGACTATCTTTGTAAATATATGAAGAAGAGAGATAAAAAAAGTAAGCAGAAACCTAAAAATGCCCTTGTGGGAATGATACTTGGAGTTTTTGCTGAGAACCCATTCAAAAATTATAATTATAAACAAATTGCCTTTCGTTTGGGTGTAAAGGATAAAATAGGTAAAAACGTAATAATGAATATTATAGGGGAGTTGGAAGACGCCAATGATATTATACGTGTGAAACCCGGAAAATATGTAATCAATCCTGAGAAATTACAGAAAATGGCAAATAAAAGCCAATATGTTACAGGTAGGGTCGATTTGAAAAAAACCGGGAAAGCTTATATTATTTCCGATGAAGGCGGCGATGATGTTTTTATTTCAGCAAATAATACGGGTCATGCCTTGCATGGAGATTGTGTTAAGGTACTTATTTTTCCAAAGCGTAAAAGCCATAAAACCGAAGGACAAATAATTGAAGTACTTGAAAGGAAGAAGGAAACTTTTGTTGGGACACTTGAACTAGAAAAGAATTTTGGATTTGTTGTAGCCGACAGCCAAAATATGCCTTACGACCTTTTTATACCTAAAGAACATTTTGGTGAAGCAAAAAATGGGCAGAAAGTTTTAGTAAAACTAATGGATTGGCCTGAGCATGCTAATAATCCTTTTGGGAAAATTATAAAAGTACTTGGACAGCCAGGTGACAATGACGTGGAGATGCAGTCGATATTGGCCGAATATGATTTTCCTCTTTCTTTTTCAGATGCTGTTGAACGCGATGCTTCAAATATTTCCATGAAAATTTCTCCAGCAGAGATTAAAAAGAGAAGGGATTATAGAAAAACATTTACCCTAACAATTGACCCTTACGACGCAAAAGATTTTGACGATGCACTTTCTTTTAAGCAATTGGAAAAAGGCATTTATGAAATAGGTGTGCATATTGCCGATGTTTCGCATTATGTTCAACCCGGAACTGCCCTCGAAAAAGAAGCCTATCAAAGAGCAACATCTGTTTATCTGGTCGACAGGGTTATTCCCATGCTGCCCGAAAAACTTTCAAATATGGTGTGTTCACTAAGGCCAAATGAAGAGAAACTAACTTTTTCAGTTGTTTTTAGAATGAACGAAAAGGCAGAGGTTCTGGATCAGTGGTTTGGGAAAACTGTGATTAATTCAAACCGCAGGTTCACCTACGAAGAAGCACAGCAAATAATTGATAATGGCGAAGGTGAATATTCTAATGAAATATTAACTTTCCACAAACTAGCTTTAATTTTAAGGAAAAAAAGATTTGATGCCGGTTCAATAAATTTCCAAACTGAGGAGATTAAGTTTAAACTTGATGAAAAAGGAAAGCCAATTGAAACCTATGTTAAGGTGCAAAAAGAAGCAAATCACTTAGTGGAAGAATTTATGCTTCTGGCAAACCGTAGTGTTGCAACATTTATTGGCAAACCAAAATCGGGGAAGGTTCCAAAAACATTTATTTACAGAATCCACGATGAGCCTAATCCTGAAAAACTAGCCACTTTTGTTGGTTTTTTAAAGAAACTTGGTTACGGGCTAAATGTTGGCTCAAGGCAACAACTTGCTTCTTCTTACAATAACTTATTCGAAAGGATAAAAGGAAAAGGTGAGGAAAACATGATAGAAACTATTGCTATCCGTACAATGTCGAAGGCAATTTATTCAACTGATAATAATGGGCATTATGGTTTGGGATTTGATTTTTACTCCCATTTCACTTCGCCCATCCGTCGCTACCCCGACCTAATGGTACATAGGCTTTTAGAAAGTTACCTTGAAGGAGGCAAATCGGCAGACAAGGAAAAATATGAAGAGGCCTGTCAGCATTCGTCAGATATGGAAAAGCAAGCAAGTGAAGCCGAACGTGCATCGGTAAAATACAAGCAGGTGGAGTTTATGATTGACAAAGTTGGAAAAGTATTTCCAGGCCTGATTTCAGGCGTGAGCAAATGGGGTATTTTTGTGTCGTTGATAGAAAGCCATAGCGAAGGACTAATCAGGTTTAATGATTTGAAAGGAGATTATTATTATCTCGATGAAGATAATTATAGAATAATTGGAAAACAGTACGGACATGTTTATCGCCTTGGTGATGAGGTTAATGTACTGGTTAAAAATGTTGATCTTATCCGCCGTCAACTCGACTTTCAGATTATGGATTAGGGAAGAATAATCGTCATTGCGATCTGCCTTGAAAAGACGTGAGTTTTTAATTGAGTTTTTCTTGGCAGAGAAGCAATCTCAATAAACACATTAGTTTAATTTGGTGTTGATTTCATTCTTACATCAATATCTTATTATCTATTCCTCCCTGCTTCAGCAGAATAATTCTTTAAGTAGTCTTCATGCATTTTCTGTGCATCGAATTTATCAAGACTTTTTGCTCCACCTAAAAAGGAAGCTTCTATATATGTTTTACATGCTTTCTCCAGTATTTGTGAAACCACGAATGCTTCTTCAATATCCCTACCAATGCACACTGCCCCGTGATTGGCAATTAATGCTGCCATTCTGTTTTTGAGTGCTTCAACAACATTTATTACTAATTCGT
>JAOZNY010000005.1:0-22695 GCA_029933565.1 Bacteroidales bacterium | reverse complement strand
ATTAATGCTGCCATTCTGTTTTTGAGTGCTTCAACAACATTTATTACTAATTCGTTAGAAGAGGAATGAGCATATTTTGCAACCCGAACATCAGAGCCAATCAATTGTGCCTGGTCATCTAAAACGGGGGGTAATGTTTTGTGAGTGGCCGAAATTGTAGATGCATTTTGCTGATGAGTATGGATTATAGAATTAATTTCTTTACGATTTTTATAAATCTCTGCATGAAGTTTAAATTCTGAAGAAGGTTTAATCTGCCCTTCAAATTCATGGGTGAAATAGTTAACCTTTACAATGTCATTATTTTTAAGGTCATCGTATTTTCTGCCGCTGGGGGTAATTAGCATAAATGATTTATCGAGTCGAATGCTTATATTACCAAAAGTACGCGTAACAAGACCTTCCTCCAAAAGTCGTAGCCCTGAATCAATTATTAATTGTTTAAGATTAGAGATGTTATGAATTTCCCCCATTAGAACTATTTTAAAAAAAGTTCAAAAATAAGGTATTTGAAAATATTGGTTTTTGCAACAACAGCTACAATTGAACAATGCAACAATCAAGCAATTGAACCATTTAACAATTGAGCAATAGAATATTAATCGTCAGTCAATTCCTCAAGCATATCCTTAATATTGCCTGGAGTACTGCTAATTTTCATGAATTGGCTCATGGTAAGTGAAGGCCAGAACAATGCTAGGCGATATTTTCCCGGAAGTGCAGTCGCCTCTTTTCCCTGCAGTATGATCTCGTATGGTAAGTTTGCAATATTGTCTTCACCAATTATTGGCAGAAAGTGGGCTTCACCTTCTTCTGTGTCGAGTAATCCAACTCCAAAAACAGCAATCTCTTTATCTTCAAATACAAGTTCGTAAACTTTAACAGTATTTCCTTTTCCTGCTTTCAAATTTTTACGAATAGTTGCCAAACCTTCCTCAAAAGAGTCAAAATCTTCCAGTTCATCAGGGTCATCAAAATAAGGCATCATCATCATATAATGATAGTCAGGGAGATCACTTTTCTCAACAGTTCCACCGAATGGTTCTGGTTTCCCAAAACTGCCTAAGGCCGATTTAACTTTGTTAGAAATATCAGTTAACTGGCTTTCCTGCCCATTTAAATTTTTACCCCAATAGGCCAAAAACATATATTCCGGGTTTAAAATACTAATAGTAGTTTTCCCTTCCTTTTTTACCAAGCCTACTTTTAAAATCCCTGCCAAAGCACCTCGGTCATCATATTGTACACATAAATCTTTAATTTGGTTGTTGGTAAAACAAATAACGAAAAGGTCTTTGCTTTTGGCGGGTGCATATTCTCCAATTACTGAAAAACCGTTTCCTGTAAGGGCATCCTTAACCTGAGTACTTATTGCACTTATTTCACCATCCATTTCTGCAATTTTACAATATGGCAATATTTCCTGCGAAATACCATAGAAACCTGATAGCAAAATGCTTAAAACAATTAATATCTTTTTCATATCTAATAATGTTTATATGTTTAATACGATGTAAAAGTAACAAAGCAGTTAATAAGTTAACAATTAACAACAGAATTTATAATCATTTAAAATAAGCCCAAATGAAAACTTTTAGATTTTTTCTAAAAGGTACCAATTGATATTGTTCAGCCAGACAGGCTTTCCACTTTTAACTATCCAATTTCCCCTGTTCAACTGACTGATACTTGTCATAAAATTCTGCGGCACAAACAACCTAATTAGTATTACTTTTGTCATGCAAACAAAAGGAATTTAAACAATTTATAATTATAGTTATGAAAGGAAAAAAACTACTGTTATTTTTATTTGCAGGAGCCATTACGATTTTAAGCATAAACTGGGCTATAGGCGACTCAAAACCTACTGAAAGAGAGCGAAGGGCATTATTGGATACCCGAATTGACAACAATAAATATTGGATAGAAAAATCAAAACTTGGGTTAACAGTTTTAAATCCTGAAGTTCGGGTACCAAAAGCAATTTATACAGGAAGTAAAATTAAAGCAGCCACTGTAATTACTGACGATTCGCCAGATGTACCGGTTATTGATGTAAACTCATCGACACAAAGTGAAAACTCAATTTTTGTTGATCCTTCAACAAATCAAATTGCTTTAAACTCAAATAATTCAACATCAGTTGGTGGGCCACCTTCTTATGGAGCCGATTATCTTTATACTTTTGATATTGGCGAAACATGGGATGGTTCAAAGAATGGAGCTGGTGGAAATAATGATGGAGATCCTGCTGCTTGTATTGGTACTGATGGCCGTTGGTATGTAAATATGATTAGCAATATGGGACAGGCTGTTTCATATTCTGACGATAAGGGGCAGTCATGGACAAAAGTTCAGATAGCACCCAATCCAGGACAAGTGGCTGACAAAAACCATATGTGGATTGATTCAAAAGTTGGAAGCCCAAACGAGAATAATCTGTACTGTGCGTGGACCGACTTTGGTGGTGGTTACGATGGGCATGTTGTTGTTTCACACTCTAGCGATAACGGTGAAAATTGGAGCAATAAACAAGCATTAAGTTATGGTGTATCAGCAGGAGGTCATAATCAGGGAGTAAATATTAGTACCGGCCCAAATGGGGAGGTTTATGCCATATGGGCTGTTTACGATGGTGGTGCTCTGGATGAGGATGCAATTGGATTTGCAAAATCACTGGATGGTGGCGAAACCTGGGAAACATCCTATAGAATAATTGATAATATCAGAGGAATACGTGCTCAGGGAGTTCCACAAAATCAGCGTGTTAATTCATTTCCTTCAATGACAGTTGACATTAGTAGTGGTGAAAATAGCGGAAATATTTATGTGGTTTGGGCAAATATTGGTGTTCCTGGAATTAACTCAGGAACAGGTTCAGATGTTTATATGATTAAATCAACTGACGAGGGTGAAACCTGGTCGGATCCAATTAAGGTAAATCAGGATGAAATAGGACAAGGTAAAACCCATTATTTTCCATGGATTGCTTGCGATCCATCAAATGGTATGCTAAGTGTAATTTTTTATGATAACAGAAATACTACATCAGCTCAGGCCGAAGCTTGGGTGGCAAATTCGAGTGATAACGGTGATAGTTGGGAAGATTTCAAGGTAAGTGATGTTTCATTTACTCCTTCTCCAATACCGGGAATGGCCTCAGGGTATTTTGGCGATTATTTAGGTATCTCAGCCCTCGATGGCAAAGTTTACCCTTGTTGGACAGACAACCGTTCAGGACATGCAATGACATATGTTTCTGTATTTGAAACAATAGTAATAAGTTCACCTTTTAATCTGCAAACAAGTGTAGATCAAAATACTGGAGATGTTAACCTTAGTTGGGATTTTAATCCCGGAACAGGATTCCAGAACTTTAGAGTTTATCGCAATGATGTGTTGATTGAAGAAACAATAGAAATGAATTACTCAGAAACGCTTATCGATTATGGGTATTATAATTATAAAATTACAGCCTTTTTTGGAGGATCCAATGAATCGGGTGGGCCTGATGAAGATATTCAGTTTGGCTCTCCTACTATGATGGTTACTCCTGGTGAGTATGTTGCCAATGTTAAGCCTGAGGATATTGAAATTCAGGAAATGGTAATAAAAAATAATGGTGTGCTCGATCTCGATTTTTCATTATCTCCTTTTTTCCCAACTACAAATGCACAAGTTATCGCTCCTGCAACAGGCGGCGGCGATGAGTTTATAAATATATTTGAACTTGGGGATTTTGAAAATCGCTCTTCCAGCGATGGTTATATTTCATACATGGATCAGACCATAATTATGGAGAGTAATAAAGCATATGAAATAAAAGTGCATACTTTAAATGCTTATGCCGAAGATGTTTGTTATGTTTGGATTGATAGTAATGGTGATGGAGAGTTTAATGAGCCTCATTTAACATTGCAATCCAACGAAGATAATTCACTGTTTTATGGACTACTTAATTTTGAAAAAGGAAGTATTCTTGGTTTAACAAATATGCGAATACGACTTTCGGCTAACGAAAATATGAATGCCTACGATGACACAAAATACGGTGAAACAGAAGATTATTTATTGTTTGTGGTTAGTTGGCTAGGAATTGATCCCGATGAAGGGATTATTGCACCAGGTGATTCACTAATTGTTGAATTGGCTTTTGATGCTGCCGGAATGGAAATAGGATCTTATACAGATAATATCAGGTTTGTGACCAATGATTTGGAAAATCCCATTTACAACGTTGGAGTTACAATGAATGTTACCGACCTTGAGTTAGAGGTAACTGCTGATCCTGCCGATATTTGTGTAGGCGAGGAAACTACTGTAGTGGCAACACCAACAGGAGGTAGTGGCACTTACAGTTATTCATGGACTTCATTCCCTGAAGGCTTTACTTCTGATGAACAATCACCAATGGTTAATCCACTTGAAAACACACAATATTTTGTTGCTGTTGACGATGGGATAATTGTGCTGACAGATAATATTGAAATAGTTGTAAATGCATTACCTGAAGTAAACCTTGGTGATGACCAAATACTTTGCGGCGAAACTGAATATACACTTGACGCTGGAAATGAAGGTGCTACTTATTTGTGGTCAACGGGTGAAGACACGCAAACTATTATTGCTAACGGTAACGGTCCTGCTGATTTTTGGGTAGATGTTACCAATATTTCAGGATGTACTACCCGCGATGAGATTATGATAACCTTTGCCAATATTCCTGAAGTAAATCTTGGTGCCGATACTACTCTTTGTGGAAATAGCAATATTATTTTGGATGCTGGAAACGAAGGTGCAGAATATTTATGGTCGAATGGTGAAGAGACACAGATAATTACTGTGGACACTGTTGGATATGGGTATGGCATTCAAAGCCTTAGCGTTTTGGTGACCAATGAATACGGATGTGAATCGGAAAGTAAAATAGAAGTTGAATTTCTGGATTGTACAGGAATAAATGAAAGCAAGGCTACGGTTTCTATTGTTGCTTATCCTAATCCCAGTTCAGGGATTATAAATCTTAAACTCGAAAGTGTGAATAATGAAATTATTGAAATTAAAATAAGTGGCATTAATGGTAATGTTATTTATTTTGAAGAAAATGTTTCAATAAATAAATCGCTAAATAAGCAAATAGACCTCAGGAATTTTGCAAATGGTGTTTATACTTTATTTGTTATAGGCGAAAATTATATTGTTGATGAAAAGATTATACTTCAGCAATAATTAAAAGAGAACAAAAAAGCCGCTTTTAATTTAAGTGGCTTTTTCATTAAATAATGAATATATGATTGCGCTGTTAGACAATAAAAATTGAGTTATTGTTACTATATTGCGCAGCAATTCAAAACTTTATTTCAAAAACTAATTATTTAATAATTATGAGAAAATTTAGACTATTTTTTTTAATCATGGTGATTGCTGTTTTCGGCTTAGGTTTAAACTGGGCAATCAGTAATGGGAAGAATTCTGAGCGAGAGAATCGTAACAAAGTGGATACCCGTATTGATAATGCTTATTATTGGGTAGAAATGGCAGAGAAGGGCTATATTGAGTTTAATCGTGATATTAAGGCTCCTGCTGGTATTTTTACTGGTAGTAAAATTAATGCCCGTGGAGTATTAACTGATGATTCACCCGATATTCCGGTAACTGAGATCAATTCAACACAAAGTGAAAACTCAGTTTTTATTGATCCAAACAATGCTGATGTTGTGCTAAATTCAAATAACTCTACTCAAAATCCTGTTGGCTCTCTTTATGGCGCCAACGATTTTTATTCCTTTGATGCAGCTGAAAGTTGGGAAGGTGAAGTAGAGGGTGCCGGTGGTAGTAATTCGGGCGACCCAACAACAGCCATCGGATTAAATGGCAGATGGTATGTAAATTATATTGATAATCCTGGTGGAATGGGTATTGCATATAGCGATGATCAGGGTGGTTCGTGGACAACAAAGACCGTTGCACCAAATCCTGGAAGTTTGGCCGACAAAAATCACATGTGGATTGATAATAGTGCAACAAGTCCTTACGAAGGTAATTTATATGTTGCTTGGACTAATTTTGGTGGTGGTGATGATTCTGAAATAGCATTGGCTTATTCACACGATGATGGCGAAACATGGGAAATAAACCATAATATTAGTTCTGGTGTTAATGCTGCAGGTCACAATCAAGGAGTTAATATTGGAATAGGCCCAAATGGTGAAGTTTATGCTATATGGGCAATTTATGATGGATGGCCAACAGATGAGACTGCAATAGGGATGGCAACTTCTCTTGATGGTGGTATTACATGGGGTGATGCAGAAAGGATAATTACAAATATCAGAGGTATACGTACAACTGAGACTAGTAAGAATATGCGTGTAAACTCATTTCCTGCTTGTGTAGTTGATAATAGCAATGGATCTGATAGGGGCGCAATTTATGTTACCTGGTCAAATATTGGTACTCCTGGTGTAAATACAGGATCTGATATTGATGTATATGTTATTAAATCAAGTGATCAGGGAGCGGCCTGGTCAGAACCTGTTAAAGTAAATCAGGATGAGTCAGGACAAGGAAAAGAACATTATTTCCCTTGGATTACCTGTGACCCAGCAAATGGCATCTTAAGTGTAATATTCTACGATGATAGAAATGTAAGTAGTAATCAGGCAGAAGTTTTCTGTGCTAATTCTGATGATGGTGGCGAAACATGGGAAGACTTTAAAGTAAGTGATGTTTCATTTACCCCTTCACCTATTCCTGGTCTTGCAGGTGGTTATATGGGCGATTATCTAGGAATTATGGCTCAGGATGGCTGGGTTTACCCTGTTTGGCCTGACAATCGTGATGGATCTATGATGACATATTGTTCACCATATCAGACAAACCCACTGAACAGACCTAATGATCTTGTTGGGGTTATAACGTTTGAGTCAGGAGCCTGTGATTTGTCGTGGACTTATGAAATTGGTGAAAATTTTCTCAATTTTAAAATTTATCGTGATGGTGAGTTTTTAACAGAAACAACAGAATATTCATTCACTGATAATCTTCCTGACTACGGAATTTATTCGTATCAGGTAACGGCTTTTTATACTGAAGATATGGAGTCAGGTGCAGCAGGAACCAGTGTTCAATGGGGTGATGCCCATATTAGTGTTGATCCACTAGTAATTTCTGAGCACCTAGTAGTTGATTCAATTTCTACTAAGCAGATTACAGTAATTAATACCGGTCAACTGGAACTAGTTTATAGTTTGACGAGTTTCTCAAATGAAGATAGAGATGTGCTTGATTATTGTTCTGCCTCAGGTGGTGGTGATGAATATATCAGCAAAGTAGAAATAGGTGAAATTTCAAATAGTTCAGGAAGTAATAATTATAGCGATTATACAAATCAGGCTACAGCAATGCAAATTGGTGAGGCTTATGATATTACTGTTACTAATGGCAAACCTTATGCTCAGGATCAATGTGGGGCATGGATTGACTGGGATCAAAATGGTGAATTTGATGAAGAGCAAATTGTTTTTGCCGGTAGCCCGGGAGATGGTCCTTATACTGCATCTATTGTTCCTCCTCCAGGAGCGGTAACAGGAGAAACAAGAATGAGAGTTCGTATTATTTATTCCGGCTCTTTATCACCTTGTGGCGCAACTACATATGGAGAAGTTGAGGACTACGCAATTAACGTACAAGGATGGTATGCTATAAATCCTCTGGCAGGAACAATTCTTCCAGGAGATACTAGTGTAATAGATGTTGTTTTTGATTCTCATGATATGGATCCAGGTCAATATTCAGCAACGGCCTTATTTACATCAAACGACCCAAATGCCAACGAAGTTGCTGTTGATATTAGATTGTTGATTAGTAGTATCTTAGTTGAAGCAACATCTGATAAAGTGGGTGTTTGTTTTGGTGACGAGGCTAGTATTTCAACCGAGGTTTATAGAAATACAGATACATTAACTTATTCTTGGACATCCAACCCAGAAGGTTTTGTTGCAGAAACAGCAGTTGTAACAGTTATGCCTGAATTATCAACATGGTATTTTGTTGCTGTTAGCGATACATTGGGTAATACTGTAAATGATTCAGTTTATTTAATGGTTTACGATTTGCCTATTGTTGATTTAGGTCCCGACACAACTCTTTGTGGAAATGGAACCATAACTCTGGATGCAGGAAATGAAGGTGCTGAATATTTATGGTCGAATGGTGCCGTATCACAAACAATTGTAGTAGATAGTTTGGGATTTGGATATGGCGTTCAAAATTATGGGGTTGTAGTAACTAATGAACATGAGTGCGCATCGGAAAATGATGTTGTTGTTGAATTCATTAATTGTACCGGAATAGACGAAGTAGAGGCTAAAGTTTCTGTTTTAGTTTACCCAAATCCAAGTAGAGGAATAGTTAATATTAAAATGGAAAGTTTAAATACTGAAACCATTGATATTAAGATTACAGGATTAAATGGTAAAATAGTTTATACCGAAAATAATATTGTTGTCAATAGCAGTATTAAAAAGGAAATAAACTTAAACTCATTTGCTGATGGGGTTTACACTCTGTTTGTTAATGGTAAAGATTATGTTGTAAATAAGAAGATTATTCTCCAGAGATAATAATCATTATTAAAGATAAATAGGCTGTTCTGTATTTTCAGGGCAGCCTTTTTTTATTTTTGCAAAAATTTTTTGAATATGCATTTGAGTGAACAAGAAGTAATAAGGCGAAATGCGCTTAAGGAAATAGAGAAACTGGGAATAAATGCCTACCCTCAGGCAGAGTACAAAGTTAATGCCTATGCAAAAGAGGTACACGAAAAATATCCCAACGATAATACTTTGTTTCAGGAAGTAATTATGGCCGGAAGGATTATGAGTCGAAGAATTATGGGTGCTGCTTCCTTTTCTGAAATTATGGATTCAACCGGAAGGATGCAATTATACTTCAAGCGTGATGATATTTGCCCGGGCGACGACAAAACCATGTACAATACTGTGTTTAAGCGCATGCTCGACATTGGTGATTTCATTGGTATAAAAGGATACGCTTTCGTTACCAAAATGGGCGAACTTACAATTCATGTTACTGAGTTTACCTTGCTTTCAAAATCACTCAGACCACTTCCGGTAGTTAAGGAGAAAGATGGAGTTACCTACGATGCATTTTCCGATCCCGATCAGCGTTACCGCCAAAGGTATGTCGATTTAATTGTAAATGAGAATGTGAAGGATACTTTTATAAAAAGAGCTCAGGTAATTAAGTCGATGAGAGACTTTTTAAATGATAAGGATTATCTGGAAGTTGAGACACCAATTTTGCAGGCAATACCAGGTGGGGCTGCAGCACGTCCGTTTGCCACTCACCACAATGCCCTCGACATGCCTCTTTATCTTCGGATTGCTAACGAACTTTATTTAAAGCGATTGATTGTAGGAGGTTTTGAAGGCGTTTTTGAGTTTGCCAAAGATTTTAGAAATGAAGGAATGGACAGGTTTCACAATCCTGAGTTTACTCAAATGGAAATGTATGTTGCCTATAAGGATTATTTCTGGATGATGGAAACTACGGAGCAAATGATAGAAAAGATTGCTCTCGATCTTCATGGAACAACAAAAATTCAGGTAGGTGAAAATGTAATTGATTTCAAAGCACCTTACCGCAGACTTTCAATTTTAGGAGCCATTGAGGAATTTACAGGTATTGATGTAAGCAAAATGAATATTGCTGAATTAATTGAAACCTGTAAAAAACTAGGTATCGAAACCGACGAATCGATGGGTAAAGGTAAATTGATAGATGAGATTTTTGGTGAGAAATGCGAGCCAAACTTTATTCAACCAACTTTTATTACTGACTATCCAGTTGAAATGTCGCCTTTGTGTAAGCGTCATCGCGACAATCCTGAACTCACAGAAAGATTTGAATTAATGGTAAATGGCAAAGAACTTGCCAATGCCTATACCGAACTTAACGATCCAATCGACCAAAGGGAGCGTTTTGAAGAGCAAGCCCGGTTAGCCGAAAAAGGTGACGACGAGGCCATGTTCATCGATCAGGATTTTCTTAGAGCAATTGAATATGGAATGCCGCCTACATCGGGGATGGGAATTGGAATTGACAGGCTTGTGATGATAATGACCAATCAGTCCTCAATTCAGGAAGTGCTACTTTTTCCTCAAATGAGACCCGAAGCAGTTAAAAAAGTTTTTGCAGCTACTGACTTAATTGCCATTGGTATTGACCAACAATGGGCGCAACATATTATTGATGCAGGTTTTAGTAGCCTTAGTTCCTTAAAAGAATCGAAACCTACTGCAATACAGCAAAAGTTAAACGGATATCGCAAAAAGAATAAACTTGATATTCCTGCGGTTCAACTTGAATATATTGAAAACTGGTTGGGAAATATTAATTAATATTTCCCCTTTAGTTTATTTGCTTAAAACAACTTTCCCTTTTTCCTTTTTTGAACCAAGTTCTACTTCGTAAAAGTAGATGCCTTTTGGCAAATCAGCACCTTGTTGCGATTTTCCATTCCAACTAATGTTGTTGTTTCCACTAAACATCATAGTTTGACTTTGGAAAACAACTTGACCTTTAATATTAAAAATCCTAAGAGTTGTCACTTCTTCAGTTTCACTATAAAAGTTAAAGTTTACATTGGTTTTAAAAGGATTTGGAAATACCCTGAAATTGTCAATTGTGTTGTCAGTTGTAGAAGAAAGAATATCAGAATCAGCCATTATTAGTTGCTCATAGGTTTGCATGGGTGTTGTAATAAACATGGTATCGCCTATAAGTTCACCCAAAAATGAAACTGGAATGTCACAAAGAATATTTAGTTTCAGAGTATCGTTTTCAGGTAGGAAATATGGAAGTTCAGGCATTTCCTCAACATACCACATAAAGACACTACCATATTCTGTAATGTTATTTATCTTAACAGTATCATCACTTATGTTTACAATATTCAATTCTTTTCCATTCCACAAATCTTCATAAGTAAGGAATAGAACAGTATCAGGATTCATTTCCAGTTGTGTTACAGGTCCGCCAAAAGGTTTAAACTCATGTGGGTCGGGCTGGCCAATGTAAGGGTGGTTGCTTTGTCGCCCCGACCAGTCGGAAGCGTAGAGATAGTAATCAATTTCATCGCCGGGTATAATTCCACTAATAGTACCTGTCCATTCATCACTTCCTAAATAGGTCATATTAGTTACCTCATATTCTTCTTCATTAATGCTATAATAAATAAGTACAGAGTCGTTGTAAATTGGTTGGTTGCTGGCAATATTTATTTTGGCTGTAATCTCATAATTTTCCAAATAGCCAACATTTCCAAGCAATGGAATATGATTAATGTAAAGCATTCCAATATCGGCAACACCTTTAGTACGACAATGCAGCGCATCGGTGTTTAGCCAACCATCGTCACCGGGCAATATCCCAACTATTTCATATCCGGGCATGGCTTCTTCGTAAGTTGCTATTGCTTCATCGTCCCATTGGCTACCGGTTATTGGTACAAATACCTTTTTGTTTAGGATTAATGAGTTTGTATAGGGCGTATATGGATAATCACCCGGGGTGTAAACCCTAATTACTTCGTATGGTTTTCCGTAGGAACTTATTGTTGAAGCAAAATAGTTTGCAGCATCTTCAAAATCAGCATATCTATAATCTGCTGATGGCACTTGCCCAATCAACACTTTGCCAGGCGAGAGGAATTTCCCCCAGCAGTCGATGTGTTTTATGTAATCGTCAAGAGGATCGGGGCGAACGTGATAATCTTCAATTCCCAGATAATCGAGAAACATAACATCAATTTCTTCGGTTGTAAGTTGGGTGTTCTCTTCCCAAACCAAGTCGGTTGAAGCAGACTGTCCCATTCCATCGCACATATAATTTCCTCCTGTATGGTACACATTCATTCCATAGAGTTCAATGTCGAGATATGCTGCTACTGCTGCCGGAATATTATTGTCGTTTAGCCTTGGACGATTATAAGGAAAATCCACAATTCCAGGGTTTTTATCACCATCGAAAACAAACCAAGGACCGTAATCTCTTACCCAATACGAATCAGATGGAGCGATTAGGTAGGCTGTATTTTCAAGGTTTACCCCATTTGAAGTATAAACAGTTTCTACGGCCTGTTGTTCTCCAGTACTTGCAACAATGGTAATTACCTCAGTTTCTTCAGCCATTTCTTTAATAAGACTAATGGGAACACCAAAGGGATATCTTACCAAAACTGATTGCATTTGGTCGAATTCTGCAACATTCCTTACTTCAGAATTTGGCGGGTCGGTTTCAACAAAATCAAGTGCTGTAGTAAGTGGCATTAGCATTTCTTCTTCCGATAGATAATGCAGTTTGCGGTAATCAGGTACTTGTTTTTGAGCCATTAAACTAACAGAAGCAACAATAAAGAATATAAATAGAATAGAACTTGTTCTCATAACTAATAATTAAAAAATAAACTGTGTAATAATAATGACAAAGTTAGAAAGTGTTTTGGAGTTTACTAATAATAAATATTTAAATGTTTTATCTTTGTGCCAAAACATATTATATCATGAACATCGACACTACCATTTTACAACAGGCCGGTTGGCTTGGCACGCCGGAAATAGTAATCATTGTTATTGTAGTTATTCTTCTTTTTGGGGGAAAGAAAATACCAGAACTTATGCGAGGCCTTGGAAAGGGAATAAAAGAGTTTAAGGAAGGTGTTGCCGAAGATAAAAAACCTGAAAATCAAGAAGGTGACGATAAAAAGGAAAGCAAGTAATTAGTTTATTTCTGAATTAGTTTTTTGTACTGCTCATAGCGGTACATTACTTCTGAAACCAGATTATAAGTTTCAATCCCCCTTGTGTAGCCATAGTAAACCACAGGGTCGTGGTAATATTTTTTATCCGATAGTTTTAATATATAATCAGCAACATTATCATCCCAAATGTTTGGGTTACTGCCATATTTTTCAGTAATTCTTCTGGCATCTAAAACATGTCCAATACCTGAGTTATAACTTGCAAGTGTAAATTTAATCCTCTCTATTGAGTCGCTTACTTCGATGGGTATTTGGCTTAATTTGTATTTCAGATGTTTAATGCCAGCTTCAATTTGCTGTTCAACGCTTGCAGTTGAATCAATTCCCTGTTCTTCCATTACGGTAGGCATTAACTGCATTAGTCCGTATGCTCCAACCCATGATTTTGCATTTGGCTTAAATTGTGATTCCTGATACATTAAAGACGCAATCAGTCTCCAGTCCCAACCAATTATGTGTGCATATTTTTTAATTATTTCATCGTAGGCTGATAGTTTATTTCCTGCATGCGAATTATAAGTACTGTTGGCAATTGAAGACACTCGTCGGTTAGCGAAATACTTATTGTAAAGCAATCTGAATTCAAGTTTCTTTTTAAAATCCTGCAACCAAAAATTAATTGAATCTACCAAAGTTATTTGTCCTTTTTTAACTGCCCATGATATTTTTTGTGGAAAACTAATGGGAGTTCTGATATCAATATTTTTGAAGGTTCTTGCACTAACAATTGCCAGATGCTCATCGGTAATGGTATAATCAATTTCACCATTTGCTACGGCTTCAATAAGTTTATCTGTCCATCTTTCGTCTTCTACAATAATAATACTGTCGGCAATATTGTTGGCAAGAACATTAAGTTGTTCTTTATAAACAGTACCTTTTTTAATGTGGATTGTTTTCCCTGCCAGATTAAGAGTATTCCTTATTAGGTGTGATTCAATTTCATCAAGTGTGGCCATTTTTTCATAGCCCTGAGGTTTTCTTTGTACTAATACTTGTCGGGTTGTAAGAATCGGATCGGTAAATTCCAGATTTTGTTTTCTTTCGTTGGTTACTGTCAAGCCCATAGCTATCACATCAACTTCACCATCATTCAGCATTTGCATGCTTTTTTGTAGGTCTTGCTCTAAAATCAAGTTGAGTTCAACATTTAAATGCTTGCACAAATGTTCCAAAAATTCATACTGATACCCCATGGGTTCACCACGGTAGATGAAATAACTGGTTATGCCATAATCAGTAACGGCAACAAGTGTTTTTTTTGATAAAATACTGTCTAATACCTGTATAGGCTTGATTGCCTCAATCTGTGCTTCCTTTTTTTTAGTACTACGTTTGTTTTTTTCTGTATTATTATTGCACGAAAGCAAACTGGTAATCAGCAAAAAAACAATAATTATTCTGTACATAAAATGTGTTTGGTTACTGAGAGCCAATTTACAAAAAAACCAATACAAAATGGTTTGATGGATTATTCAACAAAGATGAGAATTAAAAGTATTTGAAAAAACGAGAATTATATAATGGTATTGTATTGTAATGGATTTAAGGGAAATACCATAATCCATATTGTTAATCAATTGACAACAAAATTATATTTTTGTATATTTGTCATTGAATTTCTATTTAAATGCTGACTTATGAGACAAATTACTTTCTTACTAACGGTTTTCATATTTATTTCTTTTAGTTCCTTTCAGTTATTTTCTCAGGAAGAAAACACTCAAATAGAGAAAGGAGCAGACCTATCAAAAATATTAAAAACCGATGATTTTTCACCCGGATGGGCTATTGCAATAAAGGCTTCAAGTCTTGGATTTGGGGGTGAGGTTGTTAAATCATTCAACAAAAATCTCAATCTTCGATTAGGGGGGTCTTATTTTAAACAGAAGTACAGTCTTACTTTTGTTGATGGTTTTAGTGCCGAAGGCTTGAACTACACAACGGTGGGATCAATTTCTCTTATAGCCGACTGGCATTTTTTGAGTTGGTTGCATTTATCAGGGGGTGTTCTCTACAATATGTCTGAACTTGAAATTGAGAGTAAAACAACAGAAGCACAACAATTTGGCGATATTAATGTGGAACCCGAAACTATTGGTTCTGTTTATTATAGGTTAAACCCCAATGAAATTTGCCCATATTTGGGCTTAGGCTTTGGGCGCACAATCTCAAAAAGTAAAGTTGTAAGTTTCAATTTTGATTTGGGGGTCGTTTATCAGGGCTCTCCAAAGGTTACACTAGAGGCTACAGGAATGGTAGCGCCAACCGCTAACGAAGAACAGAGAAAAATGCTCGAAGACAATGTAAAAGACTATAAGTTTTTCCCATTTATCAATTTTCAACTTTCATTCAGAATATTTTAAGAAGCTATAAAAACTAATTATTATGAAAATCAAAAAATTTCAAATCATTGCCATAACATTTATTTTATCGTTAAGCCTTATTACCGGACTTGATTCATGTAAATTGAAAAATCCTGTTGAAGGGGTTAAGTTAATTATTAATTACGATTTAATAAAAACGTTTGTTAATATTCAGTTTGTAGATGCCACTACCGGTGAACTAATTGGACAAGATGATAATACTCAAGTAAGGGTAGTTATTTCAGGCTCAGATGCCGATGCTGTTCTTGATAATACAGGTGTTAGTCAGGATGAGTTTTATTCGACTAATGGTTTTGTGGGACTTGGACTAAACCCCAATAGCGAATACGTTCCAACTGCTTCAAATCCAATAAAATTTACTGTTGTAGCAACCTTAGATGGCTATGTTTCAACCAGTAAAAATTTTACAATTGGTAAAGAAGGGACTTACAACGATAAGATTGTAATGACAAATATTTCCAATCCGCCCAGCGGAGTGGTTGTAAAAGAGGAAAAGGGAATTGGTGATTTGCAAGAGGGCATTGTTCAGGAAGAAATTTCCATAAAAACACAAAACGGTGAAGCCTCGATCACAATTCCTGCCGGAACAGTAATTAAAGATGGAAATGGTAACACCCTGTCGGGGTCGTTAGATATTACCCTCATTTATTTTAGTAATCTTGAAGATGCCTCACTTGCTGCCTTTCCGGGGGGCTTAATGACACAGGTTAATCAGGATGGGGTAGTTAGCGATGGAGCATTTTTCTCTGCAGGTTTTCTTGCCATAGAGATTGCCGATCAGGGAGGTGTTGAAGCAGAATTTTTTGAGATAAATACTGTTGAACTTAATATGGGTATCGATGGTCAGACCTATAACCCTGAAACTACAGGACAAATAGCCACTGGCGACGAACTACCCTTATACAGTTATCAGCCAGAAACAGGAGAATGGACCTTTGAACAAAATGTAAATATTGAAGCAGGGACAAGAAGTGATTTTGAAGTAACTGCCCAAATAAATCACCTCTCGTATTGGAATTTTGATTGGTTTTGGAGTGAGTACTGCTACGAAGGATTGAGAATATTGTTTGTTGGTGATTTTGGCGATTGTGGATGTAACCAACAAGTTGGAATAATGAGAAAACAGGCTGACAATACTTTTTTCTCGGATATTTATTTGTGGGCCTGTCAGGGTGAATATATTCAAACGTATTATGCACCTGCAAACATGCCTGTTTACATTGAGTGGATTGATATGGCATGTTCAAATATTGTTGTAGAAGAAGATATTACATATATCCAAAATCTTTGTGCACCCGATATTTTAGAGATTTCTCTTGTAGCATACCCAGCAAACACAACAGTTGTTACGGTAGATGTTATGGGTATTTGTAGTTCGAATCCTGATGTTGAAATCAGACCTTCATTTGGTGCATGGTTTAGGCCTGCCGATGATTACTGCTGGCGTTGGGCAACAATGTATAACGGACACGCAGAAATTTGTGATGTAGTAATTGGAAAGGAGTATGTTATTGGTACATATTTAAACGGACAATGGTATGAGCACACAGAAATGATTACTCAGGATACTTATATTTTTTGGGAACTTGATCTTGCTGATGATTTTTGTAGTATGCTTTTTTAAGACATTTATTATTATTAATGGAGAAGGCCGGCATTGTCGGCCTTTTTTTATTTTTACCAAAAAACAAATGGAGAAGATTTGGAAAGAGGACTTTGTGGTAAGTTGGGATAAAACCAATGTAAAAGGGCGTTTGAGTTTTAATGCCTTGAGTTTATTTTTGGTAAGCACAGCCATTAACCATGCCGAACATCTGGATTTTGGTTATTCAACAATAAGCAAGGAAAATGTTTCCTGGGTTTTGTTTCGTTTGAACATAAAAATAAACAGACTTCCCATTTTAAATGAGAAAATAAATATAAAAACCTGGCCGGGAAAAATTACAGGAATTACCGCAACAAGGGAATTTGAAATGTATTCAGAGGGAACCAACGAAAAGTTGTGTATGGCCACTTCCGATTGGCTGATAATTGACCTCGACAGCAGAAAACCTCAACGAATGGACAAGTATAAGGATGCCGATTTTCTAACTCTAAATAAAAATGCACTTGATCAAAAACTACCAAAAGTTAATATTCGATGTCAGTTTGAAGATCTCTTTACAGTTAAAACTCAATACTCAGATTTGGATATGAATGGCCATGTAATTGCCCATAAATATTTTTCATGGCTGGAAGATGCTGTGTATAAAAAATTTGGGGATAAGGAACCAAACTTCATTCAATTGACATTTTTTAACGAATGTAATATGGATGAGGAAATTTTAATACAGCATTGCCCGGATGATAATTTGAGTTTTAAGGGTATTAAAACAAAAAATGAAAAACCTGCTTTTACTGCTGCAGTAGTTTTGAAATAGCGTAAAAATCGGATTTTTTTGTAAGTCCCAATGAGTTACCCTGTACTTTAGTGCAGGGTATTGCAAACTACTTTCCAAAATAAACACTTAGCAAATCTTCGGCAGCATCGTAAGGGTTTAGGCTACCGCTTTTAATTTCATTTTTTACTTTTTCCAATTGATTTTTAATTTCTTCCCTACCAAAGAAACTGTCCAGCAATTTCGATTCAATACTCTCCATTAAAATCTCACCTGATTGTTCTGATCTTTTATCAGTAAAAAATCCATTTTCTTTTGTTAATGACAGATAAGAATTAATGGTATGCCAAATATCATCAATTCCTTGCGAGTTAAGTGAGGAAGCAGTTTGCACTTTAGGAACCCAGTCATTTTCAAGAGCCGGAAAAAGATGAAGGGCATTTTCGTATTCACGTTTAGCGAGTTCTGCTTTCCTAATGTTGTCGCCATCGGCTTTATTAATTATTATTAAGTCAGCCATTTCCATTATGCCTCGCTTAATTCCTTGCAACTCATCGCCGCCACCGGCAAGCATCAGCAAAAGAAAAAAGTCAACAATTTGTGCTACGGCAGTTTCCGATTGCCCCACTCCAACAGTTTCAACTAAAACTATATCAAATCCGGCTGCCTCACAAAGTATTATTGCTTCTCGGGTTTTTCGCGCTACACCTCCCAATGTTCCGGCACTAGCCGAAGGGCGGATAAATGCATTTTTTTTAATGCTCAGGCTTTCCATACGGGTTTTATCGCCAAGTATGCTACCCTTGCTTCGTTTACTGCTTGGGTCAATGGCAAGTACTGCAACTTTCTTTCCTTTATCTATCAGGTAGTTTCCAAAAGACTCAATAAAAGTGCTTTTTCCAACTCCAGGAACTCCTGTTATTCCTATCCTAAGCGAATTGCCTGAATGTGGCAGGCAGCCCTGTATTATTTTTTTAGCAATGTCTTTGTCGCCTGCAAGTGAACTTTCAATTAAAGTTATTCCCTGACTAAGAAATGTACGGTCTCCATTAATAATTCCTTCAATAAGTAAATCCGCATCCATTTTGCCCTTTTTAAACTTCGACATTCCTTTTGCAAGTATTGGGTTAACCGATGATGGTTGCTCAATGCCGGGTTGCACATTTAAGGCGCTTTTCTTATTTTTATCTTTACTGCTCACTTTTACAAAAATACTACTTTTATAATCTAAAAAAATAACTACTAACTAAGACATAGAAGGTCATATAAGAATCCATTTCTTATATGGTTCAAAAATCAAAAATTATGCAAATAACAAAAACACAACTGAAAGATTTAATTTACAGAGTAAATGGTGCTGCTATTGAGGTACACAAAGCTCTAGGGCCCGGACTATTGGAAAGCGTATATCATAAATGTTTAAAGCAAGAACTCACCGAACGAGGAATTAGTTTTCAGTCAGAATTAGTGGTTCCGGTTAATTATAAAGGTTTGTTTCTTGATGCTGAATTAAGATGTGATCTTTTTATTGAAAATATTTTACCGGTAGAATTAAAATCTGTTGAATACATTTTGCCAGTGCATGAGGCACAAATAATAACCTATATGAAATTGCTTGAGGCACCTGAAGGATTATTGATTAATTTTAATGTAAGCCATCTTTTTAGTGAGGGACAAAAAACATATGTTAATGAGTTGTTTAGGGACTTACCTGAATAAAAAACTCACCTTATAAGGTATTTAAGAAAACACAAGAGAATTAGTTTAATAAGAAAACTTCTATGCCCTTACATTCCTTATATGGTTTAAAAAAAAGGAAGAATTCACCATATAAGTTATTTAAGAAAATATAAGAGGGCTATTAATAATAGAAACCTTCAATGCCCTTATATTCCTTATATGGTTCAAAAAAAGAAAGAACTAACCTTCAATGCCCTTATATTCTTTATATGGTTCAAAAAAAATGAAAAACAAAGCTTCTATGATCTTATATTACTTATATGGTTCAAACAATACCCTAAATTCCTTACTTTTGCGCGGCAATTTTATCACATAAATCATTAACAATAAACACTTAAAAAAATATAGTTATGGCTTTCAACCTCAGAAACAGGAATTTCCTCAAATTATTGGATTTTACTCCAAAAGAAATAAAGTTCTTACTTGACCTTTCTGCAGATTTAAAAAAGGCAAAATATGCCGGAACAGAGCAAAAGACACTTACGGGTAAAAACATTGCTTTAATTTTTGAAAAAGCCTCAACACGTACACGTTGTGCATTTGAAACTGCCGCCTACGATCAAGGAGCAAATGTTACTTATCTGGGACCTTCAGGAACACAAATTGGTAAAAAAGAGTCGATGAAAGACACTGCTCGTGTACTTGGCCGCATGTACGATGGAATTGAATACCGTGGCTTTGGTCAGGATATTGTTGAAGTATTAGGTGAATATGCCGGAGTACCTGTTTGGAACGGTCTTACAAACGAATACCACCCAACTCAAATTCTTGCCGATTTCCTCACCATGATGGAGCATTCAGACAAACCACTACATCAGGTTTCGTTTGCCTATATGGGCGATGCACGCAACAATATGGGAAATTCATTAATGGTAGGAGCAGCAAAAATGGGAATGGATTTCCGTGCCGTTGCACCTAAGCAAATGTGGCCTGATGAAGAATTGGTTGCACAGTGTAACGAAATTGCCAAACAAACCGGAGCAACAATTACTTTAATTGAAAATCCTAGTGAAGGTGTTAAGGGTGTTGACTTTGTTTATACCGATGTTTGGGTTTCCATGGGTGAGGCAGATGAGGTTTGGAAAGACCGCATTAAAATGATGATGCCTTATCAGGTGAATGCTTCGCTTATGGCGAAAACAGGAAATGCAAAAGCAAAGTTTATGCACTGTCTTCCTGCCTTCCATAACCGTGAAACAATTGTTGGAGAAGAGATTTTTAAGAAATTTGGTGTTGAAGCAATGGAAGTTTCCGACGATGTATTTGAATCGGAAAACTCAGTTGTTTTCGACGAAGCCGAAAACCGCCTTCACACAATTAAAGCTGTGATGGTTGCAACATTGGGAGCGTAAATTGGTTATTAGTCATTAGTCATTAGTCATTGGTGAATAGGTTTAAGTAAAAAATAAAAGAAATGCAGAAAAAAGAATACGTTTGCGCTAAATGCGGAAGTAAGCATTACGAAACCGATGAGATGAGAGCAACTGGTGGAGCTTTTGCCAAAATATTTGACGTGCAAAACAAAAAGTTCACAACAATTTCATGTACACAATGCGGATACACAGAACTTTACAAACGTACCAGCAGTACATTTGGAAATGTAATTGACTTTTTTACAAATTAACCCCCCTTAGTCCCCCCGGAGGGGGAAAGGTAGGTAAATTTATAATGAACAATCCCATCTCCCCCCCTTTGGGGGGACTAAGGGGGGTAAAATAAAAATTAAGAAGATGGCACAACAGGAAGATTTATTAAAGAAAATAATAGCACACGCTAAGGAATACGGATTTGTTTTTCAGAGTAGCGAAATTTATGACGGCTTAAGTGCTGTTTACGATTATGCTCAAAACGGCACCGAACTCAAGAAGAATATTCGCGATTATTGGTGGAAAGCAATGGTACAGATGCATGAAAATATTGTGGGTATCGATTCGGCAATTTTTATGCACCCAACAGTTTGGAAGGCCTCTGGTCATGTTGATGCTTTTGCCGATCCAATGATCGATAATAAAGATTCTAAAAAGCGATATCGTGCCGATGTTCTGGTTGAAGATTTTCTTGCCAAAATAGAAGCAAAAATCAATAAGGAAGTTACTAAAGCGGCTAAACGTTTTGGTGATTCATTTGATGAGAAACAATTTAAAGAAACTAATCCTCGTGTTTTGGCCAATGTTGAAAAAATGGATGGCATAAAAAACAGACTTTATCCGGCAATGGATAATAACAACATGGCTGCCATTAAAGA
This sequence comes from Bacteroidales bacterium, assembly GCA_029933565.1. GTDB lineage: Bacteria > Bacteroidota > Bacteroidia > Bacteroidales > F082 > BM524. The sequence goes on along the minus strand of JAOZNY010000005.1, from coordinate 1,101 downwards.
GTTGATTGAGGATCTTGGAATTGCTTGTCCAATGTCAGGATCAAGAAACTGGACAGATGTTAGACAGTTTAACCTGATGTTTTCTACTCAAATGGGTGCGATGGCAGAAGGTGCCAGTGAAATATTTCTTCGTCCCGAAACAGCACAAGGCATTTTTGTAAATTATCTCAACGTGCAGAAAACCGGCAGGATGAAAATTCCTTTTGGAATAGCACAAACAGGAAAAGCCTTTAGAAATGAAATAGTTGCCCGTCAGTTTATTTTCCGCATGCGCGAATTTGAACAAATGGAAATGCAGTTTTTTGTCCGCCCAGGCGAAGAAATGAAATGGTACGAATACTGGAAAGAACAGAGGATAAAATGGCATACTTCGCTTGGTATTCCGGCTGAGAAATTCCGTTTCCACGACCACGAAAAACTAGCCCACTACGCAAATGCCGCAGCCGACATTGAATTTGAATTCCCAATGGGATTTAAGGAACTTGAAGGGATTCATTCACGTACCGACTTCGACCTGAATGCCCACGAAAAATACTCAGGCAAAAAACTACGTTACCACGATCCTGAGACCAACAAAAGTTATGTGCCTTACGTTGTTGAAACTTCAATTGGCCTCGACAGAATGTTTCTGGCAATAATGAGTAATGCGTATACCGAAGAAGAACTTGAGGGAGGAAATTCAAGAATAGTAATGAAACTCCCTCCTGTTTTGGCTCCTTATAAAGTTGCTGTTTTCCCATTGACTAAAAAAGATGGATTGCCGGAAAAGGCACGCGAAATTATGGACAGTCTGAAAATGGATTATATGTGTTTTTATGAGGAAAAGGATGCTATTGGCAAACGCTACCGCCGCCACGATGCCATTGGAACACCTTACTGCGTAACAGTTGACCACCAAACTTTGGAAGACAATACGGTAACCATCCGCGAGCGTGACAGCATGCAGCAGGAAAGGGTGAAAATTGAAGAGGTTTCAGGAATTATTGCCAAGAGGTTGAAAGGATAGAAGAATTGGAGTGATGGAATGTTGGAGTAATGGAGATTCCGTCATTGCGAACCGCCCAAAGTAAAATATATTGCTTGAATTAAATCTTATTGGCG
>JAOZNY010000288.1 GCA_029933565.1 Bacteroidales bacterium | reverse complement strand
ATGAAACTCCTCGCAGCAAGCTAACGAGGTATCTCAGTCGAATCTTTATATTTATTAACGCATCAAGATGTGGGGAATAAAACCCATGAGATCCCTCAACTATCGCTGAATAAACACTTTTCCTGTAGCATGTTTTGATGCTGATTCGACGGTAAGAATATAAACACCATTTTGAATTTCAGTTGTGTTCAAGATAATATTTTTTTGAATATCAGCAACTGCTTCTGTTTTATAAACCGTTAGTCCGAATGTATTAACTAACTTTATGGTTACAATTTCTTGTCCACTAAAATTGCTTAGGTCAACATTAATATGGTCACTTACAGGATTAGGAAAAACCTGAATAGTTGTATTAATTGATTCTTTCTCACCAATATAAAAAAGGTTTCCTGCAAGATCATCGAAGTTATTCCTGATGGTGGTAGAATCCAGAGTGTAATTATATATTTTAAGCATTGCAACTGCCCCTGAACTTGCTTCGTTAGGAACCGACAAATCATCGTGGAAAAAGTTTAGTTTATTATCTTCATCTATTAATCCATCACCCGGAGTATCGGTAATTGTAATATATGTTTCTGCATCAGTATAAATGAGAAGTTCCTCGGTCTCTGCATTCCGGGTAATAACATAATATGTGTATTCGCCTGCAACAACAGGTGCTTCGGCACTATAAGCATGAGGATAAAAATTAAGTTGGCCATTATAAACATAAGCACCATAATCCGACTTACGGTTCTTCCAGTCAACAACTCTTTTCCAACTACTTAAATTATCGAATACAAAATAAAGTTCAATGGTATAATCTTCGCCTAGTGAGTAGGCTGTTGCAATATTATCAAAACTAAAGCCTGAATTTGCTTCAAAACGATAAACCCACTTTTTTGCAGAGCCAACCTCTGAGAGCACATCTTCCTCATAAAAGCCAAGGTCGCCTAATACTGTTAGTTCCGGGCCATTACCATTAACTTCTGACAATGTATTGGTAAAATCATAATGCAACATCCATTGCCCTTGCAGCGTAACTGATATAAATAAAGCAATAAGCAAAAAATAGAAATTTTTCATAATAAATAGTTTTTAGTATTAAGTTTATAAAAAAAAGGTGTTAAAAGTGGATTACGTTTTATACAAAAAAACTGAATGGGTTTATTTATGACACACCCCGACCCCTCTGCCTTCGGCATCTCCCCAGAGGGGAGAATAGCCCTCTCAAGAGTGGATAGTTGGAATTCACTTTTTTTGTATTAATCACAATATTTTAACTTTTAAGAACCTGTAATAATAAATCAAAGATAATTAAAATTTATGCAAAATCGACCTGATTACAGGTTTTTAACAAAGTAATATCTTTAGATAGCGGAGGTTGCTTCCTATTTTATAGTTTTTGCAAAAACATGCTTAGATTATCTCCATTGGTAAGTCCCAGTTTTTTCCGCAAGCGTAATCTGGCAGCTTCAATGGCTCTAATGCTCTGGAAAGTAATTGAACAAATTTCTTTAGTGTTCATTCCGAGTTTTAAAAAAGCAGAAAGTTTCACTTCACTTTGCGATAAATTTGGAAACTCATTAATCAATCGAGAATAAAATTCACTGTGAATTTCTGAGAAACGTTTTTCAAATTCCTTCCAACTATTACCTGATTGTTGCCTTGCCAGTTTCTTAACAATATTGTTTAGCGTGGATAAACCATTTTCCGAAACACAATCAGAAAGATCTTTTAACTCACCTATCAAACTATTAATAAACTCAATATTCCGTGATAATGATAATGCTCCCAGAGTTAACTCCCGTTTTTGCGACTCAAGTTCCAATTCAAGCCTTGCTGCTTCCGACTCTGCCAATTCTCTTTTTGTATGAATATTTTTTCGGATAAAATAAAATAGAGCAAGGCTAATTGCCCCCATTAAACTCAAAATCACTGCCAAAAGTAAAAGATAATAAGATTTTCGTTTCTCGAATTCAATATCCTGTTTTAGCAAATAGTTTTCCTTTTCCTTTTTTTCGGTTTCGTATTTTGTTTGTAATTCGGCTATTTGTTTTTCCACATTTTCACTAAAAACAGAATCTTTAAGTTCGATATACTTTTTGTAAAAAATAAATGCATTTTCAAAATCACTTCCCTCTTCATAGGCATCAGAAGTTAATCGGTAAACTGCACTGAGCAGATTAGGTGTCCCAAGTTTTTCAACAACCAAAATTGATTTTTCTAAATAAAAGACTGCCGAATCGGCTAGCCCCATCAACTCTTTGGTTTTGCCCATATTTGCATAAGCAATAGCCAGTTGTCGCTTAAGGTCTCTTTGCGAACTGAGTTTGATAGATTTACGGAGCATGTCTTCTGCTTTATCATATTCTTTCATCAGCATAAAAACATTCGACATATTACTATAAATTCTCGAAAGGTCTTGATAATTATTAAGTTCCTTACAAATAGGTATTGCTTTTCTATTATATTCGAGTGCTTTTTCATACTCACCCCTATTTTGGTAAATTATACCAATACTATAAGCTGTAGCCTGCCCGTGTAGATTGTTCGACAGTTTGCTTAGTTCATAACTTTCAAGATAATGCTCAAGTGCAAGATCATATTTTTTCATCCTTTGATAAAGGGTTCCCATATTTAAATTAATGAAAACCTGATTTATAGTATCCATTTCTTTTTGTGCATTTTTTAAGGCAAGTAAAAAATGTTCTAAAGCATTATCAAAGTCACCCTGGTCTAAATAAATACGAGCAGAATTATTTTCTAAAGAGGTTGAAATAGAATCTGCATTTCTCAGGTTTTTATAATACCTAGCCGTATCAATCAATAACAATGCGGTGTCGGTTTGGCCTCTTTCCAGATAAGTAAGACTAAGCCCAATATACTCACTTGTAAGTTCATTACTTTGTAATTGCTTCTTTTTACTAATAGCCTGTTTGTAAAAAACTGAAGCTTGTTTATAGTTTCCAAGATTGAATTCCTGTTCAGCAGATTGAACTAATTTACTAATCACTGAATCATTATTACTTGCTTTTATTGGGACAATAACTGCTGTGTAGATTGCAATAAATATAAATACCTTCCATATTACGGTTAGATTGTTTTTCCAAACATAGTGATCTTTGAGAATATGAAATACTTTCATTAATTGTGATTTTCACATGAGGATTCAAATGTAAAAATAATAAATTCACAAAAACATTGTTTTGCCTTTTTTTATAATATTTTGACCATTGCCCATAT
>JAOZNY010000078.1:3746-12287 GCA_029933565.1 Bacteroidales bacterium | reverse complement strand
ATTTCCTGAAAAATATTTGATTGGTGAATTGGTCATTGGTTGTCATTGGTTGTCATTGGTCATTTGTATTGGTTGTCACTGGTCATTAATTAAGTTAAGAATCCTACGTCATTGCGATTCGCCAAAACTTTTATGATTTTATGGGTGTTTCGTCATGCGAAGAAGCAATTTCTTAAATGCTAACCTCTACTGAGATTGTTTCGCTGCACTCGCAATAGCGGCTTTGTGATCACTCAGTATTTACTCATTTACTCATTCACTCGTTCACTCATTATTGCATTTAGCATTTTCGCCCTAAACAAAATGAAACCTAAGCAAGAAAGCCACTGCAACTCCAACAATAGCACCTACAAGTACTTCAACGGGGCTATGCCCAAGCAATTCTTTTAAGTGATCTTCGTCAAAGCGTTCGTCAAACACCTTACTTAATGTTTTCCCCAGACGGTTTAATACACTTGCTTGCTTTCCTGCTGCTCTTCTAATTCCTGCTGCATCGTGCATAACAATTATTGCAAACACCAAACTAACAGCAAAAAGTGGTGAAGCCGCACCGTAAACTATTCCCACCGAAGTGGCCAAAGCACTTACCGTAGAAGAATGAGAACTTGGCATTCCACCTGTCTCCCAAAGTCGTTTAACGCTAAATTTCCTTTCAATTACAATACTGCTAATTACTTTGTAAAGTTGAGCAATTGCCCATGCTACAAAAACTACATCCAGAATACTATTGCCCAAAATTATTCCATTTTCCATCTTTGAGATTTTCTATTTTCCAAAAGTAGATATTATTATCAAACTCTGATAATATATTAGTTTGTTAATGATAATTTGAGAGATCCAAACGCTAAATTTAAGCCTATTTCATTTTATCAACAATGATTTGAAGTATTCGATAATATGCATACTTTTGCACGCTTAATAAATTAATTAATGATATGGACGTTTTTGAGAAGTGCGTAGTTAATATGGGGCCTATTGGCAAATATGCAAAGCAGGCTGAAGGGTATTATGTTTTTCCAAAACTTGAAGGAGAGATTTCTAACAAAATGATTTTTCAGGGTAAGGAAAGGCTTGTTTGGAGTTTAAACAATTATCTTGGTTTAGCTAACCATCCTGAAGTTAGAAAAGCTGACGCAGAAGGTGCTGCAGAGTGGGGAATGGCCTATCCGATGGGTGCTCGTATGATGAGTGGACAGACCAAGTATCATGAAGAACTTGAGGAGAAACTTGCTGCTTTTGTTAAAAGGGAGGCTGCTTATTTGCTAAACTATGGGTATCAGGGAATGGTTTCAATTATAAATGCAATGGTTGATCGTAAGGATGTTATTGTTTACGATTCGGAAGCACACGCCTGTATTATTGATGGCATGAGGTTGCATTTTGGGAAAAGATTTGTGTATCCTCACAATAATATGGAGAACCTGGAAAAGGAACTTAAAAGAGCAACTAAAATTGTTGAGAAAACCGGAGGTGGAATATTGTTGATTACAGAAGGTGTTTACGGAATGGCCGGTGATCTTGGTAAACTTGACGAGATAGTAGAACTTAAGAAGAAATATAACTTTCGTTTGTTTATTGATGATGCACATGGCTTTGGTACAATGGGGCCAACAGGTGCCGGTACCGATGAACATTTTGGAGTTCAGGATGAGGTAGATATTTATTTTGGGACATTTGCTAAGTCGATGGCCGGAATTGGAGGTTTTGTGGCTGCAAATGCAAAAGTTGTGAAGTACCTTCAATACAATATGCGTTCCCAAATGTTTGCTAAATCACTTCCAATGCCAATGGTAATTGGTGCGCTAAAAAGACTTGAGATGCTCAAAAATGAGCCCGAGCATCGTGAAAACCTTTGGAAGGTTGTTAATGCTTTACAATCGGGATTGAAAAAAAATGGGATAAACCTTGGGAATACTGCATCTCCTGTAACACCAGTAATATTGAGCGGTGGGGTTCCTGAAGCAACACAAATAACCTACGACTTAAGAGAGAATTATAATATCTTTTGCTCAATAGTTGTTTATCCGGTAATACCAAAAGGTATGATTTTACTGAGATTAATTCCAACAGCAGTGCATACTATGGAAGATGTAGAATACACAGTAAAAGCTTTTGCTGAAGTAAAGCGAAAACTGGAAAACAAAGAGTATGCAGAAGAATTCAAAGAAATTAACGAATAATAAAATTTAGCCCACATCAATTGATGTGGGTTTCTTTTCCTAAAACAATATGGAGCCAGCCACAGACTTATCGCCCGGACATTTTTGGATGATTACAGCCAATTCAACGGCTGCATTTGTAATGGCATACCTTATTGTGTTTTATATAAACTTCTTCGCCAATATTGTTGCTAGTGGTATGTTTGGCTTTGGTATAAGTTTCGATTATGTACACATAGTTTATAATATTAAACCTTATGAGTGGACTCACGATTCTGTTAAAACAATTTATAGTGCTGGACCACTTTTGGTGTTTTTTACCGGATTAATCTCTTTAATAGGTTTTTTTGGACTTTCCGAGGAACAGTCGCGTCTTAAAATACTTTTTGTTTGGATTTCACTTTTAGCTTTTAACCAAACATTTGGTAGCCTTATGATTGGTAATATTTTTAAACAAGGTGTTGGTCATGTTTTTAACTGGATGTACTTTACTGATACTCAGAAGATGATTGTTGCCCTGATAGGTTTTTTTGGACTGCTGACAACTGCCTTTTCGATGGCTCGACCCGTTGCTATTTCTGCTAATTCCTATTTTAATAAAATGGGTGAAAGGAATTTTCCATTCTTTATTACTTCGCAAATAATAATCCCCTTTGTTGTGGGGTATTTGCTAATAATTGCTTATTTCTCCCAAAGGTTAATGTTTCAGGAAAAGTTTTCATGGATAAGCCTTTCAGTTCTTTTGCTTATTATTTTTATTAGTCTGAATAATTCTGAAACAATATATTTTGATGAAGAAGATCGTCGGCCCGGCTATTCACGATTCTTAATTATGGGTGCGATAGTTATGTTTGTTGGACTTCGTGTACTTTTGAACCCAACTTATACAATTAACTGGTAATCAACTTACTTCACAATTAGTTTCTTGCTAAAAGTTTCCCCCTGTTCATTACTCAATAAAATAATGTAGTTCCCTGTAGGGTAGTCAATTAATGATATTTTGACTTCACCTTTTGATGAATTAATTTGCTGAACTATTTTTCCATTTCCATCAATAAGCCTTATTTCATAACTATTTGTCTCAGGAAGTTTCAAATTAACAACATTAGTAGCAGGGTTTGGACTTATGGTTATATCAAGTTCTTTAGTTTCAATAGCACCAACATTTGGTTCTAAGGCTACATTTAATATTGTGGTTAAGTAATCATCTGTGTTAACCATTGAAATGGTTTTGTCGAAATGGCCCAGAGCCGAAAATGTAAAACTGTATATTCCCTGTTTAAGAAGCCTGTTGTAGTTACCAGCCGGAAATGAGGAGTAAACATGTGACTCATCAATATCGTGAGAATTGATAAAAACTTTGGCTTTAAGTGGTGTGTCGTTAACAGCATCAGTTACTATTCCTCTAACTCCATAAAGAACCTGTTCCATATAATTTAAAAGTGACCTATAGTTTGCTTCCCAATATTGTGGAAGTTGGTTGCCCGAAGGCATTTTTATGGTCGATAATTCCATGGTGACTTCGCGGCATTGCTTAAAGTAATTCATATAATCTTGTCGCCCACCACTAATTGTATACCATTGATAACCATTTGTAACTCCATTGTCAAGATCAGTAAAATAACCTGCAGGACCATAAACATGAACTGTGTCAGCATACTCCCTGCTTACAAAATCCCACCAACTGTCATCAGCGGCAAGTTTTGCCCAGGTGTCCCATGGGTAGTTAATAACTTCGGCACCGGTGTGCAGGTTGGCCGACATAACAAAGTTATGCTCATCGGCAAAATCCATAAAATGTACTGTTTCTGTTTGATATTCATTACCATCAGGGTGATCACCATCTTCAGGGTCGGCATAATTACGGTTGAGGTCAATAAAATTAGCATTGTACCGCATTGCCCCTGAAACGGAGTTATTGCCACCAGCATAAGTTCCATCAGGATTAGCAAGTGGGTTAATCCAAATATCAATTTCGTTGACCATATTCTCAATACGCGGATCGGTTGAATAGTTTACCAAAAGGTGGTCAATTAGCCGAAGCATTAAAACATATCCCGTAACCTCATCTCCATGTATTGTTGATGTGTACATAAATTCCGGTTCATCAACTTCTTCACCCAGATTATTATTTATGTGAACAAACAAAATATCGCGCCCTTCTAAGGATTGCCCAATATTTACCACCTCACACAATTCCGGGTAGTCCTCTTCAAATTGGTACATCATTTCAAGATATTGCGAATAGGAGGGGTAATAATTCCAGTCGTAAGTGCCTTTGTTGGGAGTTTTGTCGAGTTCGCTTTTTGGAAGTAGTAAAGAAGGAGCAGTAAGTATTTGAAAGTCAAAACCTGTTTTTAAGAACGAAGCATAGTTGTTGATAGAAATATATGCTCTGGCAGTTTTCTCAAGATTATTGTAATTGTCAATGGAGACTGTTTTTTCCAATAATTCCAATTGCTTGTTAACATCCTGATTATGATTGAGGTTTATTTCAACATAAATCTCTCCTCTGTTAAATTGTTCTAACGACAGTGATGACACTGTTTGTGCAGAAGCAATAGTAAAAAATGAAAAAACAAATATGAAACTTAGAAACTTCTTCATGTTTTTAGTTTTAAATATTAAGATATAGATTTAGGACAAAAACAACATTCTTAAGGTTGTTTGTAATTTTTAATAAAGTCATTAAGTAAATTAAAATGGTTTTCTGTAACAGCAACCATTGGCAGTCTTAAATTGTTTTCCATTATTTTCATTATTTCCAATGCTGCTTTAATCCCTGCTGGGTTACCATCTGCAAAAAGCAAATCAATAAAAGTAAGAAGTGAATAATGAATGTGTTTTGCTGATTCTAAGTCTTTTTGGTCATTTAGTAAATTTACCATTTTCGAAAATTCAGCAGGGTAGGCATTGGCTACCACCGAAATAACTCCTTCTGCTCCTAAGGTCATCATGGGGAAAGTAAGAGCATCATCGCCCGAAAGCATACTGAAATCCTCAGGTTTGTTCTGCAATATTTCCATTATCTGACCCATATCACCCGAAGCTTCTTTTATGGCTACAATATTATCAAAGTCGTTTGCCAGTGTTAAGCATGTTTCTGCACTAATATTCGAAGATGTTCTTCCGGGAACATTGTAAAGAATTATTGGTAGAGGACTGTTTTTGGTAATTTCGGCAAAATGGGCATAAATTCCTCTTTGATTTGGTTTATTATAATAAGGTGCAACTGAGAGTATACCTGAAATACCGGAGAAGTCGGTTGATTTTAACTGTTCAACAACGGCGGCTGTATTATTGCCACCAACACCCATAACTACCGGAACTCTTTGATTAGTAATTTCCAAAACCTTTTTCATTAACTCTTGCTTTTCAACATTGCTAAGAGTAACGGCTTCGCTGGTAGTGCCAAGAGCAACTACAAAATCAATACCACCATTTATAATATGGTTTAATAGTTTTTCAAGCGATGAGTAATCGACTGAACCATCTTTGTGAAAGGGAGTTACAATGGCTACTCCTGTACCTTTGAACATTTATTTTATTTAGTTTCTTCTAATATTTAACATCTTTAAATTGTCGATGGCTAAATTATAAAAAGTCACCAAATTAGTTTGCTTTTCTTTAGTATTTATTGTTAAGTCACTATATTCACAAGTACCCGGGTTTTGATTTGAAACCCTAAAATTTGCCTGCAGCATGGTGTAAAAGAGTGTTGTTTCCGCTTGACCACCAAAACAAAAATTAATTAGTAAATCAACTTTCGTTTTTTCTAACCATTTTTTTAACTCTTGTTTTGGCTTCCATCTATAATCAAAATCATTTGAATTAAAAATGTGAAAATCTCTGTCGGTGATTATGTCAACATTCTTTTCTGAACTGGAATAGATTACAGGAAATGTATTCTTATTCTTTTTTCGTGCAACTTTTACAACAGACCTAACCAGATCAAGATCTGCTTTTCCATTAATGTAAAACAGTAGAGCAGTTTTTTTTTCGGGGTGAAAATCAAATTTCAATCCCTTAAAAACCTCAAAGGACTTTAATCTGCCAAGATAGTAGTCCTGCAACTTTCTTTTAATTTTGTGTTTAATGTCCATCTTTTTTTTGCTTGATTGTTTGTGTAATGAATTGTAAAGATAAATATTTTATTTAATTTATGGTTTTTAAGTACAATGCAGTAGTTTTGTTTATCGAATGGAAAAATTGAAGATTACTTTTTTGGGTACAGGTACATCGCAGGGGGTACCGGTAATTGGTTGTCAATGCGATGTTTGTAAAAGCAGTAGTAAATTTGACAAGAGGCTACGGTCTTCCATTTTGGTTGAGCAGGGTAAAACTAGTTTCACAATAGATGCCGGTCCTGATTTCCGTTACCAAATGCTCAGGCAAGGCGTAAGGGATTTAGATGCTATTTTAATCACCCACTGTCATAAAGATCACATTGCCGGACTTGACGATGTTAGGGCTTTTAATTTTCTTTTAAAGAAACCCATGAAAGTGTATGCAACTACACGGGACCAAAAAGCAATTAAAACAGAGTTTTCTTATGCCTTTGGTGAAAATCGTTATCCGGGAGTGCCTAACTTCGAATTATTGGAACTTGACACCAAGCCATTTAAAGTTAAAGATATCGAAGTTATTCCGCTTAAAGCCCTACATAAAACAATGGAGGTTACTGGATTTAGGATAGATGATTTTGCATACATAACGGATACTCATTACATCCCCCCTGAAACATTAGTTGAAATTTCTGATTGTAAAATTGTAGTAATAAGTTCTGTTAGAAGGACTCCTCACCCATCGCACTACAGCCTTGACGAAGCAGTAAAGATATTAGAATTCCTACGACCCGAAAAAGCCTTTATTACTCATGTTAGCCATTTAATGGGAAAGCACGACGAAGTGAACAAGGAACTTCCCGATTTTATTAGTTTGGCTTTTGATGGCTTGGTTTTGGAGATGTAGGTAAATTGAGCCTATTTGGAATTCATTACATATAACTATTATCATTTTATTTTAAACCTCAATTTTATTAAATTTGCAGCCCTCAAAAAACGAGGTTTTTGGGGAAAAGTTGAAATTTGAAATCAATTTCTTCTCGAAAGAAAACAAAGAATATTAAACATAAAACATCACACCATGGCATTTGACATTGAAATGATAAAGGGGTTGTACGAAAGGATGCCCGCTAGGATAGCAGCGGCAAAGAAACTTCTTGGACGACCATTAACACTTACTGAAAAGATATTGTATTCTCACCTTGATGAGGGAAATGCAAAACAAATTTATCAAAGAGGAGAGTCCTACGTTGATTTTCGTCCCGACCGTGTGGCAATGCAGGATGCAACGGCACAAATGGCATTGCTCCAGTTTATGCAGGCCGGTAAATCAAAAGTGGCTGTTCCTTCAACTGCCCATGCCGATCACTTAATTCAGGCTAAACTTGGTGCTAAAGATGACTTAAGCACAGCCAATGTTACTAATAAAGAGGTGTACGATTTTCTTGCCTCTGTTTCCAATAAATATGGAATTGGTTTCTGGAAACCGGGTGCAGGAATTATTCACCAGGTGGTTTTGGAAAATTATGCTTTCCCGGGTGGAATGATGATTGGAACCGACTCTCACACTGTTAACGCAGGTGGTTTAGGAATGATTGCCGTTGGTGTTGGTGGTGCCGATGCCGTTGATGTTATGGCGGATATGCCTTGGGAACTAAAGATGCCAAAACTCATTGGTATAAAACTCACAGGAAAACTCAATGGCTGGACCGCACCTAAAGATGTTATCCTAAAAGTAGCAGGAATTCTTACAGTAAAAGGGGGAACAGGTGCTGTTGTCGAATATTTTGGAGAAGGTGCAAAAAACCTTTCTGCAACCGGAAAAGGTACTATCTGTAATATGGGTGCCGAAGTTGGTGCTACAACCTCCACATTTGGCTATGACAAAAGTATTGAACGTTATCTTCGTGCTACCGATAGAAGTGATGTTGCTGATTTGGCCAATAATGTTGCAGAACATTTAACAGGCGATGCTGAAGTTTATGCCAACCCTGAAAAGTATTTTGATGAAGTTATTGAAATCAATCTTGACGAACTAACACCTTACCTCAATGGTCCTTTTACCCCTGACCATGCAACCGAAGTTGCAAATATGAAAGAAGAAGCAAGGAAAAACAACTGGCCACTGGATGTTGAATGGGCTTTAATTGGTTCATGCACAAACTCTTCCTATGAAGACCTTACACGTGCAGCCAGCATTGTAAAGGACGCAAAGGATAAAGGGATTACAGCCAAAGCAACTTTAGGAATCAACCCAGGTTCAGAGCAGGTTAGGTTTACTGCTGATCGCGATGGCTTGATTGATGTTTTTGAAAGTA
>JAOZNY010000078.1:1231-3646 GCA_029933565.1 Bacteroidales bacterium | reverse complement strand
GAGCAGGTTAGGTTTACTGCTGATCGCGATGGCTTGATTGATGTTTTTGAAAGTATTGGGGCTAAAATATTTACAAATGCTTGTGGCCCTTGTATTGGTCAGTGGTCACGTCCGGGTGCCGAAAAAGAAGAGAAGAACTCGATTGTTCACTCCTTTAATCGCAACTTTAAAAAGCGTGCCGATGGCAATCCAAATACTAATGCATTTGTTGCTTCACCAGAAATGGTGGCTGCAATAGCAATTTCAGGTCGTTTGGATTTTAACCCAATGACCGACACCTTGAAAAATGATAAAGGTGAAGATGTGATGCTTGCTGAGCCAAGTGGTTTCGAACTTCCTCCAAAGGGGTTCGCTGTTGACGATAACGGCTATCAGGCTCCAGCCGAAGATGGAAGTGGTATCGAAGTAGTTGTTGATCCTAAATCAGAGAGACTTCAGTTACTTGAGCCATTTGCAGCATGGGATGGAAATGATTTCACCGGAATGAAACTTCTTATTAAAGCCAAAGGCAAATGTACTACCGATCATATTTCTATGGCGGGACCTTGGCTTCGCTTCCGCGGACATCTTGAAAATATCAGCCAGAATATGCTGATTGGTGCGGTTAACTACTTCAATGATAAATCAAACTCTGTTAAAGATCAACTGACAGGAACGTATGAACCTGTGCCAACTGCTGCTGCTGCTTATCGCGATGCAGGAATGGGTTCTCTTGTTGTAGGTGATGAGAATTATGGTGAAGGTTCTTCACGCGAACATGCTGCAATGGAGCCAAGATTTTTGGGCGTAAAAGCGGTTATCGTTAGATCGTATGCACGTATTCACGAAACTAACCTTAAAAAGCAAGGTGTCTTAGGACTTACTTTTGCCAATAAGGCTGACTACGATATAATTATGGAAGATGACACTATTGATATTGTTGGTCTGGCAGATTTTGCGCCTGGCAAACAATTGAAACTTGTGCTTACTCATGCTGACGGAACTAAAGATGAAATAATGGCAAACCACACTTACAACCAAAGTCAGGTGGAGTGGTTTAAGGCAGGAAGTGCACTTAATCTTATCAAAAAGGCCAATGCATAATTTCCTTGATTATTAAAAATAATGAACCTTCAGTAAGTTTTACTGAAGGTTTTTTTTTAATATTGCCGTTGATGCAAAACAAAAATCTGAACTTGGTAAAACTGATTTTAAGAATTGGAATTTCTGGTACTTTCTTAGGCCATGGTATTCTCGCAATAGGAATAAATGCAATATGGTTTCCTTTTTTTACTGCAGTTGGAATTGGAATAGAGGATGCTAAAACTCTAATGCCGATAATTGGCGTACTTGACTTATTTATTGCGTTTATGGTTTTAATTTATCCTATTAAAATAGTATTGATTTGGGCAATTTTCTGGACCTTTACAACGGCATTAATGCGTCCGTTAAGTGGAACTGATATTTGGCCTTTTATCGAAAGATTTTCTTTTTGGGCAGCACCCTTGGCTCTTTTAGTTTTAAATGGAATTCCAAAGAAATTAAAAGACCTTTTAAAGGTTTAGCATAATTATTTAAGTTTGTACTTTATTACTTTTAATCTTCGAATTTAAAACTTTGTACAATGAAACGTATATTTTTCTTTTCTTCAGTATTATTATTATCTACATTATTGTTTAATTCATGTCAACCCTGCATTGATGGCCATGGCCCCATTACAAGCGAAGTTCGTGAACTGGATGATTTTTCAAAGTTGGAAATAAAAGTGCCTGCCGATGTGCTTGTTCATATTGGTGAGTTTCCAAAGGTGAGTATTAGAACTCATGACGATATTATTGGGGAAATAAAAACCAAAGTAAGAGGCAATACACTAGTCATTGAAACAAATTCTTGCATTGGCAATATTGACGAATTACGTATTGATTTGGTAGTTACTGATCTAAACAGTATTAGTATAAGTGGCTCGTGTGCATTAAAATTAGCCAGAGAAACACAAATAAAGGCTGATGACTTTGATTTGGAAGTGAGTGGTTCAGGAAGATTAATTGTAGATGTTTTAAGCAATTCGGTGAATGCCGAGATTAATGGCTCAGGTGATATAAATTTAAGGGGAACTACCAAAAGACTCAATGTGGGAATTAATGGCTCTGGTGATTTTAGAGGGCTTGGTCTGCAGGTATTTGATGCCAAAGTTGAGATAAATGGTTCGGGTGATGCAAGTGTAAATTCCAAAAACACACTGGAAGTTGAGATAAATGGAAGTGGCGAAGTAGAATATACTGGAAATCCTAAAGTTAAAAGTGATATAACAGGTAGTGGCGAATTGAAGAAATTGGATAGGTAGTTGTGAGTTGAAAGTGAAAAGTTGAAAGTTGAAGGTTGAGAAGTTAATAGGAACTTAGATTGAAATACTATTTTGATTCCTGATTCCTGATT
>JAOZNY010000078.1:0-1131 GCA_029933565.1 Bacteroidales bacterium | reverse complement strand
TAAAAATCAGCAGGTGAAGAAACAGCATATACTTTTAAGCATTTTCATGCTTTTGTTCTCTTTTTCTTATTCGCAAATTGGAGGAAATTATACTTATTCGTTTCTTGAAAAGCCTGTATCGGCAAGAGTTGCTGCCTTGGGAACTAACTTCACCTCAATTGATGATGGCGATATAAATTTGGGATTTGTAAACCCTTCTTTAATAAACAGCCAAATGCACAATAGTATTTCGCTGGCTTATACCAATTTTTTTGCAGAAATTAATTATGGTTATGCCCAATACGGTCGTAGTTTTGAAAAGGCCGGAAATTTTGTGGCAACTTTGCAATATTACGATTACGGAAAATTTGATTATGCCGACGAAGGTGGAGTACAGGGAGGAACATTTGGTGCTTCCGATTTTGCCATGAATATTGGCTGGGGACGTCAGTTGGATTCCAGTTTTTCAATAGGAGCAACTGCCAAACTTATTTATTCCTATTACGAATCCTATAACTCGTTTGGTTTTGCAGTTGATGTAGCAGGAACTTACAGGACAAAAAATGACTGGGTTATGTCGGTGATTGCCAGTAATATTGGTATGCAAATGAAATCCTACGTGCCCGGCAACCGCGATCCTTTGCCTTTTAATTTACAGTATGCTGTGTCGAAACGCTTGGCACATCTTCCATTTATGTTTTCAATAGTTTACGATCACATCGAAAAATGGGATTTAACTTATGAAGACCCACAAAATCCATCAGGAACTGTAGATCCTATCACCGGTGAGGTTACACCCAAATCAGGTGCATCAAAGTTTGCCGACCAGTTAATGAGACATATGATAATTGGTGGTGAATTTTACATTGGCAAGAATCTTATTTTAAGGGGAAGTTATAATTACAGACGTAGGGCAGAACTAAAAGTAGAAGACAAACTTGGAATGGTTGGTTTTAGTTGGGGTATTGGTATACGAATCTCCAAGTTCAAGATCAATTATGCACGCTCAACCTATCACCTTGTTGGCTCACCAAATTACTTAACGCTATCTTTTAATCTAGATTCGTTTAAGAAATAGGGGGGGGTACCTCAGTCTTAATTTACCCTAGCCTCAATCACAACATTAACCTCATTACATCTTAACAGTAATTA
>JAOZNY010000287.1 GCA_029933565.1 Bacteroidales bacterium | reverse complement strand
ACTGCAGTAATAAGTCTGGGCAAACTAATTCCCATTTCTTTAGCCTGTCGTGGGACAATACTATTTTCTGTTGTGCCGGGAACCGCATTTATTTCAATTAAATAAAGTTGAGTATTGGTAATTATAAAATCGAGGCGAACCAAACCTTTACAACCTAGTTTTCGGTACAACATCGACGAAACAGCCTTAATATCTGTTTCCTGTTCAATGGGCAGGTTTTCCGGTGGCGTGATTTCATCAACCATATTACTATTGTATTTGGCTTCGTAGTCAAAAAACTCATTCTTACTGATAATCTCTGTAAGCGGGAGTACAATTAAGTGTTCATTTTCCAGAAACAAACCACAATCAATTTCACGACCATCCAGAAACTCTTCTATCAATACTCTTTTGTCGGTTTTAAATGCTTCGTTAATTGCTCCATCAAAATCATCAACTGTATTTACCCTCGAAACACCCACACTCGAACCACTTCGTGAAGGCTTCACAAACAATGGAAGACCTAAATTCTCAATTATTTCTTCCTTATTTATTTTTTCACCTTTGAGGAATGAAACCGATTTCGCAACATTTACCCCAAGCGACTTCACAAAAGTATTGCAAAGATATTTGTTGAATGTAAGGGCTGAAACATCTACATCACATGAAGAATATGGAATTCCCAACATATCAAAATATGCCAATAACTTACCATCTTCACCAGGAGTACCATGAATGGAATTGAAAATCCCATCGAATATTATGGATTCTCCATTAATATCTAGCGAGAAATTAGTCATATTTATTAAGTACTCCTTCCCTTCGCCATCCTTAAAAAACCATTTATTCTTCTCGATAACAATAATATATGAATTATATTTTTTGCTATCCATATTTTCCTTTATGGTTAAAGCACTCTCGATGGAAATTTGATACTCACCGGAATAACCTCCACAAACTATTGCAATATTCTTCATTGATAAATAAATCTTTTACAACTAATGCACAAATTTACTCGTTTTCCATACATTTGAAAAAAAATACAAACAAATTTCTTCAGATGAACAAATTATTCAATAGCAGTTTATTAATAGTATTTCTTGCCATAATAATTACAAACAGTTCCTGTACACCTAAATCTCAAAAACAGAATACTAATAGTTTTACAGTGTTTGTTGATTCCCTACAATCTGTTTATGCACCTGATAAAAGAGTTACACTCTGGGAATCGTCGATTACAATTGAGTCAGAAAAAACCAGATTTGAATTAATTGTTGACAAGCAAGAAACCTATAAAAATATACAGCAGGCCATTAAATCAAAATTTCCTGAAGTTGAAATGCATATTGAACTTTTACCTAAGGAAAACAATGAGCAATTAATCAGTGGGCTAGTCAACAATTCGGTAATTAACCTACGCTCTAATCCACGCCACAGTGCCGAAATTGCTACTCAAGCCCTACTTGGATCACCCCTTAAAATTCTCAAAAAAGAAGGTAGTTGGTATTTAGTTCAAACACCTAACAAATATTTAGCCTGGACTGATGAGGCAGCCATTGTGGAAATTGATAAATTAGATTTAAAAAAATATAAGACTGCAAAAAAAATTGTATTTGCCGAACAATATGGGTTTTCCTATTCCAAGCCCAACGATAAATCACAAGTTGTTACTGATTTAGTTATTGGATGTATGCTTCCTGTTATTGACCACAAACGAAAATTTTACAAAGTTGAATACCCTGACGGACGAATTGCCTGGGTTAAGAAAAATCAATTTATTGACTTTGAAGAACTAGCGTACATGAAAATT
Source organism: Bacteroidales bacterium (assembly GCA_029933565.1). Taxonomy (GTDB): domain Bacteria; phylum Bacteroidota; class Bacteroidia; order Bacteroidales; family F082; genus BM524. The sequence continues at coordinate 1,440 of JAOZNY010000287.1, read as the reverse complement.
AATGAGGAAGCACTTATAAAAACTGCCAAAAGGTTTAATGGCGTCCCCTATTTATGGGGAGGAACTTCTTCAAAGAACCTCGATTGTAGCGGTTTCACCTCACTTGTATTTTTTATGAATGGGACTATCCTCCAAAGAGATGCCTCGCAGCAAACAAAATATGGCAAAGAAATTACAACAAACTACGACTACGAAAAACTTAAGCCCGGCGATCTATTGTTTTATGGTCGTAAAGCCTCCGATTCACTTCCTGAAAGAGTTACACACGTTGCCATTTATATGGGCGACAGCCAATTTATCCACTCCTCAGGAAAAGTTAGAATTAACAGCATGGACAGTACAAGAAACAACTTTCTTCCAGACTATGTTTCAATTTTTGTTAGAGCAACAAGAGTGAAAGGGAATTTTGATGATTTTGGCATTCAGAAAATTTCTGATAATGAATTTTATAAAGAAATAATCAATTAGAATGAATAGCAACAGACGAAATTTTGTAAAAACACTTGGAATTGCTTCACTTGCAATGGCATTGCCAAAACCATCATTAAGCAATCCAATAGTAAATCTCCCCTTAGCGGGGACTGGCAAACTAAAACTAAGTTTCAAACCCTATAAGCTCGAACTTAGCCATACTTTTACCGTAGCAGGTTTTTCGCGCAATACCACTCCCGTTGTTTTAACTCAAATTGAATACGAAGGTTTTGTTGGCTATGGCGAAGCCTCAATGCCTCCCTACCTTGGCGAATCGCAAGATTCGGTTATTAAATTCCTCAACAAACTTGACCTTAGTCAGTTTAATGATCCGTTTAGAATGGATGAAATACTTGATTACGTTAATTCCATTGACACAGATAATAGGGCTGCTAAAGCCTGTGTCGACATCGCTCTTCATGATTTAATAGGGAAGATTGTTAATCAGCCACTTTATAAACTTTGGGGATTGACGCCAGAAAATACTCCTATGACTTGTTTTACAATTGGCATAGATACACCTGAAGTTGTAAAACTAAAAACTGAAGAAGCAAGTCGATTCAAAGTACTAAAAGTTAAACTTGGAGGAGGCAACGATAAAGAAATGATTAACACAATCCGCTCGGTTACTAATGTGCCATTGTACGTGGATGTAAACCAAGGTTGGAAAGACAAACACCATGCTCTTGAAATGATAAATTGGTTAAGCGAAAGAGGAATTGAATTTGTAGAACAACCCATGCCAAAAACGCAGATTGACGACATGGCCTGGCTAACAGAAAACAGCCCCCTACCAACCATTGCCGATGAGGCTTTCCAACGCCTGTCGGACGTGGCAAAATTTAAAGGAGTTTATTCGGGCATCAATATTAAACTGATGAAAAGCACAGGTTTGCGAGAAGCCCACAAAATGATTACTGTTGCCCGTGCCCTCGACATGAAAGTAATGATTGGCTGCATGACAGAAAC
>JAOZNY010000004.1:23612-35724 GCA_029933565.1 Bacteroidales bacterium | reverse complement strand
CCTTATTCCCCTCTCAAGATGGGAGTTATCGGAAATCAATTTTTCAATTTTAAACCACGAGATATTCAAATTTTAACAACTTCATTTTCTGTATCATAGTAATTTCATCATTATTTAATCAGCAAACGCTTAGAAACAACGCCATTTGAAGTTTCTAATCTCACTATGTAAACACCCTGTTTTCGATTCTCTATATTTAATAAATATTGATTTGTTCCGCCAATTGTTTCTGAGATAACTTTCTCTCCCAGAATACTAAAAACTTCAATATTATAAATAGTTGAATTATTATTGGCAGTAATCAATACTGAATTGTTTGCAGGATTTGGCGATAATTTAAACTCCGGTTTCAATGCGATTATTTCATTCAATGAAGTAACCACAGCAGTATTCACCCTAAACTGTTTGGCAATTCTTTTTTGCTCATTATCGGTAAAAAGCGAAATTGCAGAAGTATAGGCCTTTTCCTCGTTAGGAGAAAAAAGTAAATTCAAAGTCAGAGTTTCGGAGGGAGAAACAGAAATAGGGAGCAGTTCCAAAAGTGAAAATGCTAAATCGCTTGAGTTGAATCCATTCAACAAAAACACTTCGGTTGATGTATTTGTAAATTCGAACTCCATGGAAATAGTTTCGTCAACATCTGCCTCATCAATATAATATTCATCCTGATTAAAAGCAATTGCATTGGTTTCCCAAAGATGCTTAACAGCCCTATAAGATACAAGTCCTCCAGTATCGACACTCATCATTTCCAATAAAACATTTCCTAAACTATCGTATTCAGTAAGAACGTGCCGTTGTTGGTTAATGCTCCAGCCAACCACACTTTCATTTTCATCTCCATGGTAATTACTACCCATAAATGGGCTAAACAGCATCTCATCAAAATAATTATAATCACTAATCAAAGTTGCTGTCATTTCAATGGTATCAAGTTCGTAGCAAACTGCACGCGAAAATTTAACATTATTGCCCCAACCATTATCAAACAGCGAATACTTATTATTGCCCATATACCTTATGTCGTGCTGGGCCGAAAACATCACACTGTCGCCTATAAATTCAAACTGATTCTGTGTGCCTCCCCATCGCCACATTATATCGCCTGTGGTGATATTAATTTTTGTTATCTCACTTAGGTTACGCGATGAAAGTAAAAGGTTTCCGTCAAAATCAAAGTCCATAGCATTACCATGAACATAGTCAATACCTAATGCAAGAAAATTAACTATTGCAGGGTCGCCATCGGTAATTTCAAAATGATCCCAGCCATTCCATTCAAATAATACATTCCCAAAAACATCGATATGCTGAATTACAATACCAGTAACATAAGCATTTTCCTGACCGCCGGGTACAATTTGGCTCATGTCAACCATTTGAGTATCGTAAATCATCAACCAATAAGAACCATCCTCCAAAACAATAATCTCATGACCATCGGCGTCGTAGCCATTTTTAGCCCCATATGAATTTGTAATATTGTATGAACTATCCATTTCAAAATAAACAGTGTCAGACTGATCCCAAAATGTGAGATATCCAGTTTCCTGCAATTCAAAATTTATCACCAATTGTTCAGGATCTGTTTCCTGATAGTAAACAGGAAACCCAAGAGTATCCATTATAATAAGATATCTAAATATAGCTGGGCTCTGGCTCATTCTATTGAGGAAATAGTAACCAGCGGTTGGATTATTACTTATTGTTATTTCAATTGCTGGAAACTGCTCAGGCAAGTCAAACAACTGGCGATAATTTTTTGCCTTTTCATTTAAATCCTCAGTGAAATTAATATTTGAGTTAAAATCCAAATATTCGTTGAAGAAAAATGCATTGGTTTTAGAAGTGTTTTCAGTAGAAGAATAATTTATTTGAGAAAAAAGGTTAATGCTAAAAATGATTAAAGCGGAAAGTATGGATAACTTTTTCATAATATTGATTTTGATTCAATCCAAAAATAAAAAAAAACCTTTACCAGCCGTAGCCAGTAAAGGTTTTTTTATCAAGACAAATTCGTTTATTACTATTTATAAAAAGGAGGCCTTTTTACAATTGCTTTTGCAAGTTTTTTTCTAACCCGAATAAATATTTCTGAGCCATCCTTCCAATAAGGTTTATCGAGGTAAGCCATTCCAATACCTTGTTTTAGCATTGGCGACATTGTGCCTGAAGTAACCTCACCAACAATATTACCATCGGCATCGCAAACATCGTAATGCTGGCGTGGGATTGCCCTTTCTTCCATTACAAAACCTTTAAGCCTACGCGGAACTCCATTTGATTTTTGTTCTTCAAAAAGTGGTCTGTCAACAAAGTCGTTGCCATCAACAAACTTTGTAATCCAGCCTAATCCTGCTGCTATTGGTGATGTATTGTCGTCAATATCGTTACCGTAAAGGCAGAAACCCGATTCAAGCCTAAGAGTATCGCGGGCACCAAGACCAATGGGCTTTATTCCAAACTCTTCACCTGCTTCAAGTACGGCTGTGTAAATATTTTCCGCTTCTGAATTTGGGAAATAAATTTCACAACCACCTGATCCTGTATAACCCGTTGTAGAAAAAATCACATCTTTAACACCGGCAAACTCCAATACTTTAAAAGTGTAATATTCCATATCTTCCACAATCTCAGTGGTCAGTTTTTGCATTGCTTTGAGTGCAAGTGGACCTTGAATTGCTAATTGTGAAATATCGTCGGATGAATTTTTGATAACTGCTCCAATAGTATTTCGTTCAACAAGGTTTGCCCAGTCTTTATCAATATTTGCCGCATTTACTACCAATAAATATTTATCAGCAGCAAAACGGTAGCAAAGAAAATCATCAACTATTCCACCTTTACCATTTGGAAAACAACTGTATTGAACTTTTCCATCGGTGAGGGCAGTCACATCGTTGGTCGATATTTTTTGAACCAGATCAAAAGCATTCTCACCTTCAACCCAAAACTCGCCCATATGCGAAACATCGAAAACGCCAAGTTTGTTCCTAACTGTTTCGTGTTCGGCATTAATGCCTTCAAATTGCACAGGCATGTCGAAGCCCACAAATTCTACCATTTTTCCACCCATTTGGCGGTGCATATTATTTAAAGCAGTCTTTTTCATTTCCTTATTTTTTGCGGTGCAAAGGTAAGATTTATTGATAAATAATTAACCCATGATTCAATCTTTATTGATTTTAATTAAGTCGAAACACGTGACTAAACATTAAACAATAACAGTAATTAAAATTCTTTCAGAATTAAAGTTTTGTGGGATCAGTCCTAAATATTGGAGATTTATATTCCAAACAAATATGTTAACTATCGGCTCCAAACTCGGTGGACAAGATGTAACATCTCTTTTCACGCAAAGAGTGCTAAGTACCTCAAAAACTCGCTAAGGTTTTTTGCAATATATTTCTTTGCGAACCTTTGCGTAAAAACTTTGCGGCCTTTGCGTGATGCCTTTACTCAAATAAATTCAGAAATAAAGATTTTTTCTCAGTAATCTTTCGCACATTGAAATTTGTTATTTTAGATTGTATCGTAAAACCAATAACAAAAAAATATCCCCAGAAATATCTCTTAAGCCCTTTTATGCCGTAAGCACCATCTTATTTTCTTCAATATATTTTCTCAGATTAATAAGAGCATAACGCATTCTTCCCAAGGCGGTATTAATGCTAACTTCTGTTTGTTCTGAGATATCCTTAAAACTCAAACCGGCATAACATCTTAAATAAAGCACTTCCCTTTGTTCTTCGGGCAGATGCTTTAAAAGACCTTTAACATCGGAGTGGATTTGTGTTGTTACCATCCTTTCCTCGATAGAAGGGTCAGTAAGACCGATAGTATCGAAAATATCGTATTCAGGATTATAACTCTCTACAAAGTTTTGTTTTTTCGACTTCCTGAAATGGTCAATTGTCAGGTTGTGGGCTATTCGCATTACCCATTGTATAAACTTACCTTCATCATTGTACTTTCCCGACCTTAGGGTTTTTATCACCTTGACGTAGGTATCCTGGAAAATATCATCGGCCAACTGCTTATCCTTAACAAGCATAAAAATATATGCAAATAAGCGCGATTGATGACGTTGAATGAGAACTTGGAGACAGGAATGGTCTCCTTTTAAATAATTGGAAATTAATTCATGTTCGGATGCTGATTGCAGATTCATCTTTACCATATTCGTTTATAAATACAAAAAAAGGTAAATTTTAATCGATAGCGTTCCTCCTGTTATTTTTATGAATAATTATGAATTAATTAATGCAAATATATATATTAATCTTTCAATAGCAAATAAAATGATAATTTTGTCGATTATTTTTTTGAAGGAATGGCAGAAAACAATACAAAAAATAGCATAATCGTAGTAAGGTCAAGGGTTAACAACCTGAAAAACCTTAGTGTTTCTATACCAAGAAAGAAACTTGTTGTGATTAGCGGACTGTCTGGTTCGGGAAAATCCTCACTTGCTTTTGATACGCTTTACGCTGACGGTCAGCGTCGTTACGTTGAAAGTTTGAGTTCTTATGCGCGACAATTTCTTGGCAGAATGGACAAACCCGATGTTGACGATATTCAGGGTATTTCGCCTGCAATTGCCATAGAGCAAAAAGTTAAAACCCGCAGTCCGCGTTCCACTGTTGGAACATCAACAGAAGTATACGAATATTTAAAGTTGTTATTTGCACGCATTGGCAAAACCTATTCGCCAATTTCCAACAGAATAGTAAAAAGGCATAGAGTAAGCAATGTTGTTGATTTTGTTAGCAAATTACCTAACGGAACCAAAGTACTAGTTCTTTCACCAATTAAGAAATTAGAAGGACGTAGTTTGAAGCAACAACTTCAAATTTTAATGCAGCAGGGATTCAGCCGAATTTACTCAGGTGGAATAACTGAGCGAATAGATATTTTACTGGAGTCCGCCGAATTAAAACCTGTTCCAAAGGACTGTTTTTTAATAATTGACAGAATTGTTACAAATAGGAAAGACGAAGAAATACCTTCGCGCCTTGCCGATTCAGTGCAAACATCTTTTTACGAAGGAAAAGGCTATTGTTCGATTTCTTATGAAAAAGATGGAGAAGTTAAAAAGGAGCAATTCTCAAACAAATTTGAATTGGATGGAATTGTTTTTGAACAGCCTACTGCTAATATGTTCACTTTTAACAATCCTTACGGGGCATGTAAAAAATGTGAGGGCTTTGGCAGTGTAATCGGAATTGATGAAGAACTGGTCATTCCAAATAAGAGTTTAAGTGTGTATGATGATGCTGTTGCCTGCTGGAAAGGTGAGAAAATGGGCGAGTGGAAATATGCACTTATTGATGTGGCTGATAAATTTAACTTTCCCATTCATAAACCTTACTATCAACTCACCCATGAGCAAAGGGAACTGCTTTGGACAGGGAATGAATATTTTGAAGGTATTGATGCATTTTTCAAAAATGTAGAAGAACAGACCTATAAAATCCAATATCGGGTTATGCTTTCGCGCTACCGCGGAAAAACTAAATGCCCCGATTGTAAAGGTACACGTTTGCGTAAAGATGCATCTTACATAAAAGTAGCAGGGAAATCCATTACCGACATTGTGAAAATGCAACTTAATGAATTAACAGATTTTTTTAGTTCAATTAAGTTAGACGATCATGATAAGCAAATTGCGAGCCGTCTTCTAATAGAAATAAATAGCAGGCTTAATTTCCTTAACGATGTGGGGCTAGGTTATTTAAACCTTAATCGTTTGTCGAATACTCTTTCTGGAGGCGAATCGCAGCGAATAAATCTTGCCACATCATTAGGCAGTAGTTTGGTAGGCTCCATGTACATACTCGACGAGCCCAGCATTGGCCTTCACCCCAGAGATACTGACAATCTTGTAAAGGTATTGAAGCGTCTTCGCGATCTTGGGAATACAGTAATAGTTGTTGAACACGAAGAAAAAGTAATTCGTGAGGCCGATAATATTATCGATATTGGACCCGGTGCAGGTGAGCATGGCGGCGAATTGGTTTTTCAGGGTGAGTTTAAGGATTTGCCATTAAACAATATTAGTTATACCGCACTTTACCTTACGGGAAGAAAAAAAATAGAACTACCTAAAACCAGAAGGAATTTTAGAAATTTTATTCATGTAAAAGGTGCCATCGAAAACAACTTAAAAAACATAAGCGTTAAAGTACCATTGAACCTGCTAACAGTTATTACAGGTGTTAGTGGTTCGGGGAAGTCAACTTTGGTTAGGGATATTATTTATCCTGCACTCAAAAGATATTTTGGTGGCTATGCCGATAAAACCGGTCGTTTTGGAACTTTGGAGGGCGACATTAACAGTTTAGGTTCTGTAGAGTACGTTGACCAAAACCCTATTGGAAGATCTTCACGATCAAATCCAGCAACTTATTTAAAAGCCTTCGACGATATAAGGCAACTATTTGCTTCGCAATCGCTTTCCAAACTAAGGAATTATAAACCCGGCTATTTTTCGTTTAATATTCCCGGTGGCCGCTGCGAGCAATGTGATGGTGAAGGCGAGATTAAAGTTGAAATGCAGTTTATGGCCGACATACATTTAACCTGCGATGTTTGTCATGGAAAGCGTTATAAAGATGAAGTACTGGAAGTTAAATACCGAGACAAAAGTATTTCTGATATTCTGGAAATGACAGTATTACAGGCAATAGAATTCTTTAATACTGTAGGCGAAAACAGTAGCACCGAAAAAAAGATTGGAGAAAAGATTCAACCTCTTGCCGATGTTGGCCTTGGCTACTTAAGGCTTGGCCAACCATCAAATACGCTTAGTGGTGGCGAAGCACAACGTGTGAAACTTGCCTATTTCCTTTCCAAAGGAACAGTAAACACCCCTACCCTTTTTATTTTTGATGAACCTACTACAGGGCTTCACATTCACGATATTAGCAAATTGTTAAAATCCATGAATGCTTTAATCGAAATTGGGCACAGCGTTTTAGTAATTGAGCATAATGCCGAAATAATAAAATCGGCCGACTGGGTAATTGACCTTGGCCCTGAAGGTGGTGATTTAGGTGGCGAAGTAGTTTTTGAAGGAACTCCTGAGGAAATTATTAAATGTAAAGAATCTTATACCGGAAAGTATTTAAAGGAAAGTTTTTCTTAGAGAAGTTATCGTTGTTGTCAATGTTAATTAGTTAATAAATCGAAATAGACAAAGAGCGTTATTGCGAGGAAGGAACGACCGAAGCAATCTCGTGATTGTAAGGTTCATTGAGATTGCCACGCTACGCTCGCAATGACGAAAATCCTTAACTAATTAACATCAACCTGCTGACAAGGTAGATTATCGTTGTTCGAGAACTAAATTAGAGTAATCCAATGGCAATATAAACCCTTTACCTTTTTATAAACTTACCCTTGTATATTGTTTCATTTTGTTTGATTTTTACAATATAAACTCCACTTCCAAGTCTTGAAATATCTAAACTGTTTTTGTTTAAAGAAGTTTCAATTACAATGTTTCCCGTTGCATCTACAATTAAAATACTGTCGTTGAAGCCTGATTTGTAGTTAGCAAATGAAATAGTATTGTTTGCAGGATTTGGTGAAATTGTTAATTGCTTAAAGTATTTGTATTCAGTTACCGAACTAATATAATCTGAAAATAACCAAAGGTAAGCCTCTCCAAATTCTTCGCACCAAAGTTGCTCGTTGTGCTGCCCGCCTGCTATAACTTTAAATAACCGTTCACTTTCCGAAAAACCTGCATTCTGCAAATAGGTATCCATAAGTTGCATGTCTGCTACTGTTGACTCACTTTCCTGATCGCCACACATCTGATAAAAACGCATTTCCTGCTGCTTTCCTGTAGTAGAAGTAAAACTCCAAATACTGTCGGACCACCAATAGGATGGTGAAAAAATACCGACCATACTAAAAATATCCTGAAACTTTAAGGAGCCATAGTGCGAAATTAAGCCCCCCAGAGAACTGCCCATTATTGCAGTATTATTTCTGTCGGGTCTAGTTCGATAGTTCTCATCGATGAATGGTTTAAGGGTTTCTACAATAAAATCGATGTAAAGGCTACCATCACCACCGCCATATTCGGGGTTTACCCAAGGGGTGTACTCACCAATACGATGACCTCCTCCATTGTCGATGCCTACCACTATTGGGACTGGCGTGGAAGGTGAGAATATCTCGTTAAGCGTTTCATCTACCTCCCATTCGCCTGTAAATGATGTTTGTGTGTCAAAAAGATTCTGTCCGTCGTGCATATAAATAACAGGATATCTTTTTCCAAAGGATGTGTAATCTGGTGGAAGATAAATCCAGATTCGTCTGTTCCTGTCAAGTTGCGGAATATAAAACGAATCGTCAATAATTGAAACATTTTCAGCAGCAGTGCTTCCACCACCACTGCCATTGTCTGCCCAATTTAGAATTGCAGGACGAATGGTATCACCATTTCCAAATGTAAATTGCCTGTTGCTTATTTCTTCGCCGTTAGCACCCTTCTCTACAGTTTCCCATGATCCACGAGTGAATTTAAATAATATCACCTTTCCGTGATCCATTTCAGGAATAGTAATCTGCCAAGTACTTTCTCCAACTTTAGCAAGTTTAAAATCAGGACTTCCGGGATTCCATGTATTTAAATCACCCGCCAAATAAATATCAGCATCCGATGGGGTATAATCTGGAACTGAATCGATAATTATTGTTAGTTGTGCGTTAGCAAAAACTGAAATAAATAGTAATATCAGCAAGAAAATATTTTTCATAATTCATAATTAATTGAAAACATAAAGATATTAAAGTTTATGAGACACTACTCAATCATTAAGAGTTAGAGGAAATAAAAAAGCCACTAATGCACGAATAATCATTCGCGCATTAGTGGCAATAAAATTATTCAATTAAATATCTAAAGCAACTTCAGGTCATCCAAGCAACTCTTTACTAATTGAAACGAGGCTTCAATATCGTGATCCAAACCAACTGAGAAACGAATCAGCCCAGGTGACAAGCCCATTTCTGCCTGAATTTCAACAGGTACCTCTGAAGAAGTACTTCTACCTGAGTTTGAAAATAATGTTTTAAAATACCCAAGGCTAACAGCATGGTAACCAACTCCCCTCTCCTGCATCATTTCCATAAATGGGGTTGCTTTTTCAGCTGTTCCTAAATCAATGGCAATCATTCCACCAAAACCAAAACCTTCATTCATCATCGATTTCATAAGTATGTGGTCAGGATGATCCTGAAGACCCGGATAATTATGTTTAAGCCCTATTTCCACAAACTTCTTTGCAATATACATTGCATTTTCACTATGCTTTTGCATCCTAATATGAAGTGTGCCAATATTTTTCAAAATACTTGAAGAACGTAATGGGTCGAGCACTGGCCCCAAAAGCATTGCAGTACCGTCGTTTACATTACTAATGTCGTTTATAAATTCCGTTGATGCGCAAATAGCTCCTGCAACAGCATCGTTCTTTCCATTTATAAATTTAGTCATGGAATAAACAACAATATCAGCACCTAATTTAGCAGGAGAAAAAATCATTGGAGTAAAAGTATTGTCAACAACAAGTTTTATATTATTCTCTTTTGCCATTTTTCCCAACTCAGGTATGTTTGAAATCTGAAGCATTGGGTTGGTCATAGTTTCCGTGTAAATTACCTTAGTATTTGGCTTAATGGCTTTTTTAACGCTTTCTAAATCAGTAATATTTACAAAAGAAACTTCTATATTAAACTTCTTTAGGTAGTTAGCAAAAAAAGCATAAGTACCTCCATAAGTTGTAACACTTGTAATAATATGATCACCGGTATTGCACAACTGAAGCAAGGTTGTTGTAATTGCTCCCATTCCTGAACCTGTTACCCAAGCAGATTCTGTACCTTCCATTGCAGCAAGCACATCAGATAGATATTTATTGGTAGGATTCCAATGACGTGAATAAAGAAAACATCCTTCTGTTTCGCCATGAAAGGCATCAATCATAGTTTTTTCTTCAAGGAAAGTATAAGTGGCTGAATCTGTAATTGATGGGTTGACACCACCAAATTCACCAAATTGCTCTATTCGCTGTATTGCCGTTGCTGGATCGTATTTTTTTGCCATTGTATTATTTTTTTGTATTTATTTCTTGCAAAAATACAAAACTCATACCTTAAACTATTATCACCAAGCAAATACAGAATGAATATTAATAAGTAGTTTTTTGAGACTAAATCAGCATCTGAACAATTATTATCTTTGTGCCGCATAATTCATACAATTGCTTAAATAACAGAGTTTGCCAAAACAGTCTAATTTACATATATATAGTACATTAGTAATCCTTATTTTAAGTTTTACTTTAATTAATATTTACAGAAAAACTGTTACTGAAACTGTATTAATTGATGGCGATGGTAGTGGGCACTATTCGTGGTTACCAAGTATTTTCATTTATAAAACCATTGATTTCAATGATATTTTTGAAAATGAGAAAACAAGAAAGGGAAAGGATTATCAAGGCCATAATTACCACAAAGTAAACGGAACAACCATTAATAAATTTCCGCCGGGAACAGCACTACTGCTTATGCCATTTTTTATTTTGGCATTGATAATTAGTTATATTTCAGGTCTGCCAATTGATGGATACAATTTTATCTTTCAACTTTCGGTAGGAATTGCTGCTGTATTTTGGGCCTGGATAGGACTTTTATTTTTATACCGACTTCTTTTGACGTACGATATAAAACCAAAATTAGTTTTGTTTGTTACAATTGTTGCATTATTTGGCACTAATCTGTTGGCTTACACTTTTTTAATGCCTGCTTTCTCGCATGTTTACTCTTTTGCACTAATTAGTAGTTTGCTATATTTTACAAGAGTATATTTTCTGAAAAGAAGTTTAGGAAGCATGCTGACTGCATCGGTTATTCTTGCTTTAGTTTTAATAACAAGGCCTGTTAATGTTTTAATCATTTTGTTTTTACCATTTCTTGCCTCAAATTCAAAAACACTTATTGAGGCAATAACTGATAAATTCAAAAACTCTAAGTTAGTTTTGGCAATTTTAGTTTTTCTTTTAGTATTATCCCCTTATTTGCTGGTTAATTACTTACAAACAGGAAGTCTGTTTTATTATTCATACAGAAATGAGGGCTTTTATTGGAGCAATCCACAAATCATTAACTTTCTTTTTAGTTTCAAAAAGGGCTGGTTTGTTTACACTCCAATTTTTCTACTAATTATCCCGTCAATTTTCTTCCTTTACAGGAAGAATAAATATTTGTTTTACTGGTTTGTGACTTTCTTAGTGGTATTGGTTTACGTATTCTCGAGTTGGTGGAACTGGTTTTATGGTGACAGTTTTGGACTTAGACCAATGGTTGATTTTACTACAGTTTTCATTTTAGTTATAGCACTGTTGTTAAATAAGATAAAGGGCATTACCAAAAGTATTACTTTAATATTCATTTTTCTCGCAGTTGGACTGAATATTTTGCAAACTTACCAATATGCCAAGGGAATTATCCATCCTGACTCAATGAATAGGGAGGCATATTTTCATGTATTTTTAAAAACTGCCGATAAGTATTCAAACAGCATTTCTGGTGGTCCAGAATATTATTATGGAAGCCTCAATGAAAAACCTTTTTATGTAGAGTTCAATAATTTTGAAAAAGACTATCCCAATTGGGCAAAACTTTGGAATGCTGAAATACAAGAAGTGTATTCAGGAGATAAATCTCTCAGATTCAATAATGAAAAAATATACAGTCCTTCTCTAAACTGGATGATTCCTGATTCACTCATAAACAAAAGAAATATATATGTTAAGATAGAAACCATGGTTTTTGAACCAACGCTTAATGCTGCTAAGAATGCACTTTTTATAATGGATATTCAGGATAAGAAAGGAAAAACAATTTTTTATAAAGGAGCAAATCTTAAGCAAGTACCTGATAACAAAACTAACAAGTGGGTGGAAATGTCTACCGGAATTAAACTTCCTCATTTAAATGATAAACATTATTTGGTTAAAATTTATGTATGGAATCCGGAAGAATCTGAATTTATAATTGATGATCTTGGAATTGAGTTTTATGAATATTGGTA
>JAOZNY010000004.1:21794-23512 GCA_029933565.1 Bacteroidales bacterium | reverse complement strand
ATAGATGAGGCAGAAGAACAATAAGAAATACTTATGATTCTTAATTGATTATGTTTGCCACTCAAATATTTGTTGCAAAACTATAATGGCTAAATCTCTTATTTCAAAATTCAAAGAATTCGTTGAAATCTCCTATTGGAGGATCAAGAAACTTAAAGAGGGTAATCTCACTAACTGGCATTACAAGGATTTTTATACCACATATTTTTCAATTCCTGAGTCTTTTTACAACGACAAAATAATTATGGATATTGGCTGTGGTCCTCGCGGTAGCCTTGAATGGGCCGACATGGCCAAGGAGAGAGTTGGACTTGATCCACTTACTGATAAATATTTAAAACTGGGAGCGAATAAACATAAGATGACTTATGTAAATGCTTACTCTGAAAACATTCCTTTTACTGATAATTATTTTGATGTAATCTGTTCTTTCAACTCGCTTGATCATGTGGAGGATGTTGAAAAAACCACTTGGGAAATTAAACGGACGCTAAAACCAGGAGGCCTGTTTTTATTAATTGTAGATGTTCATGCTTACCCCACTCCTACTGAACCGCAATCACTTAAATGGGATTTTGTAATGACTTTTTTTAGTGATTTTGAAATACTAACTGAAGAACGTTTCAAAGCAAATGAGACTGGGAAGATTTATGCAAATGCAAGAAACAAGGTTCCCATTGACAAGGAAAATCCCAAGACAGGTTTGCTTGTGGTAAAATTGAAGAAGGTATTGAATTATAAGGTTAAGAGTTGAGGTTAAGATTGTCTTCTTAGCTATGCTACGGCGACTGAAAGAGTTTTAGAAGTGGCTTTTATAAAAGAACTTTCTTTCCGATTTATGGTATTTAACACTGAAATACCAAAAGGTGCTTTAATACTTAGAAATACAGCCAGTGAAATACAAAGTTATTTTCTTTATTGTATTCAAGAGTTGGGAATGGTAGTTTTATAAAACTAAGGGTCTTAAGAGTAAACCTAAGGAATTTTGAATTTGTCTCAATTTTTGTCCAATCAATATCCATTGATAGGTAATATTGTCTGGTTCTATCAAAATGTGGAATTGGCACTCCATCGATTTCTTCAGGATTAGTTCTAACACCAATAATTCCTTTTCCACCGTAGCCTACAGCCACATTAATCCATTTTGGGAATCTACTTTCTTCAGGTAAAAAACTATGAATATTTCCTGATAACCAAAAAGTCATACCATTATAATCCTTTAAAGTTCGTTGAAGATGACCATGCCCAAGAAGATCTGGATTATAATTTGCATAATCAGTTGGGTGGTATGAAAACTTTAGGCGCAACCTTTGCTCTTTCCAGCTTAGTTGTTGAGCAAGAAACATTCCCGAGCCAAAGCCATTGGCAATCAAATCGCCCCAGGATGCACCATATTCGGCAGAAAAGCCATCAAGAATTTCAATCACTGTCATCGCACTGAAGCCCATCAAACTTCCATAAATTGCTGACTTTTTATTGCTAACACCAGACCAGCGCAAACAGTTATGGGCATAATAACTAAAAGTGTAAGCTGCGGTAGAATGCCCTAGTTTATCTAACTGTAAAAAATTTTTGTTGTCGTTTATAAAATGAAAACTTGTTAAAGGAGTATCTTTATACCAGCCAAAATATAGTACTGTTAAGGTGGCTGAATACAATCCTACACTTGTATAAATAACAGTGTTTAAGCGCTTTTTATCAATAGTGTCGTTGTCAGC
>JAOZNY010000004.1:0-21694 GCA_029933565.1 Bacteroidales bacterium | reverse complement strand
GCATTCATTGCGCCAAGTTTATCTTCAATTTTAAAGTTTACTTCTCCGGTATTGTAATAGGGAGAAATTTTCGAAATAAGTTCTGAGAACTTTACCCCTTTTTCAAGGAGTTCCTGAGCAATATTAAGCACAAGGATGGCAGCCAGCAACCCACTATCGGAATAATAGAAATCCTTAAAATAATAATGCCCAGCAAGTTCACCACCATAAATACCATTTACTTCTTTAAGTTTAGCAGCGCCAAACGCACGCCCTACTTTCCAAATTGTGAGTTCTGCCCCAAATTGTTCAAGATACTCCCCTACTGCTTTTGACGTACGAATATCCTGTACTACCTGCTGGTTACTATTGTTTTCAAGAAAATAATGTCCTAATACGGCAATAATCAAATCAGGTGAAACAAAACTCCCTTTCTCATCAATAAACATTACCCTATCTGCATCGCCATCAAAAATAACTCCAATGTTAGAATCATTTTTCAAAACCTCTGCTTTAATCTGTTCCTGATTTTCAGTTTCCAAAGGATTAGGTTCATGGGCAGGGAAATTACCATCAGGTTTTTCATTAATTAAAATGGCGGATGGAAAAAGTTCATTTGTAAAAAGTCCGGCCATTCCGTTTGAAACATCAATGGAGACTTTGAGTTTCGAAGAATATTTTATGTATGATTTTAGATATTCTAAATAATCATCTTTTATCTCAAAAGACTTTACTGAACCACCCTTTTCTTTATTTATAGGAAAATTATTTTCGATAAGATACTCAATCTCCTTCAGACCATTGTCGTAACCAATTGGTTTAACCCCTTTTGACGATACTTTTATACCATTATATTCCTTTGGGTTGTGAGAGGCAGTAATCATTACTGAGGCGTCGAAATTATGTTTTCCTGTGCCCCAATAAACCATTGGAGTTGTTGAAATACCGGCATCACTTACTTCAGCACCAGCATCAATAAGTCCATTAATAAATGCTTCATTCATTTCTGGTGAAGAATTTCTAATGTCGTGCCCAACAAGGATTCGTTTTGCTTTTAAAACCTGAGGGAGGAAATATCCAATTTTATAAACAATCTCTGAATTGAGTTCGGTTCCCCAAACACCTCTAATATCGTATGCCTTAAATGCTTTCAATTATTTGTATATTTTAAGTTTATTCAGGGCCTTTTGATATTTCTTAGCATTTCTATTATGCTCTTTAAGGGTCTTTGCAAAAGAATGGGCTCCTGAAAGGTCATCCTTTGCACAAAAATACATATAAGTTGTTCTTTCATAGTTCAATACTGCATCAATTGATGCAATAGAAGGAATACAAATTGGTCCTGGAGGTAATCCAAGATATTTATAAGTATTATATGGTGAATCTATTTTTTTATGAACATTGAGTACTCTTTTTATGGAAGGATCATCTAACACATAAAGTAATGTTGGGTCGGCCTGTAAAAGCCATTTTCTATTAAGTCTGTTTACGTATACCCCAGCAATTCTTGCCTTCTCTGAATTTTTCTGAGTTTCCTTTTCTACAATTGAGGCAAGAACAACTATTTCTTTAATTGTTAAATTAATATCGTCAGCAAGATTAGTCCTCCTTCCACTCCAAAAACTCTCATATTCTTCGTGCATCCGCTTAGCGAATCCTTTGGCTGATGTATTCCAATAAAACTCATAAGTATTTGGAATAAAAAGCAAAGATACATCAGCAGAGTCGAATGATATTTTTTGAAGAAACTCGGTAGAGTAAACATATTCAATAATTTCAATAGAGTCGGCTTCAATTTGTGGAGCCACTTTTTCGGCAACCTGATAAACATCTTTTACATTATTAAATATAACTTTAACCGGAACTTGATTGCCCGACCTAAGAAGATTAATTAATTCGTTATTACTCAGAGCATTCTTTATTTCATAGTTTCCTGATTTAACTGAATTTTCAAGTTTCTTAAACGAGGCAACCCATTCAAAGTTTTTACGATGAATAACCAAACCATTTTCATAAAGTATATTTTTAAGACCGTCATAATCTGTGTTAGTTGGTATTTTTATAGTAACAGGCTTTCCTTCTGCAGTCCACACATTTGGATTGTAAATTACACCATAAACAAAATAACCCAATCCTGATGCAATAATTAAAATAATCAGAAAAAATATTAATAAAAACCTCTTAAATCCGCTTTTCTTTTTTTGGCGCATTCCATAACTTGAATGATAATATGTCATAATTATATGAAGTTTAAATTTTATAAAAATTTCTGTAAAAATAACTCATCAACCCAATTATCTTCAAATTTATTCCATTCCTTTTTTATTCCTGTTTTCACAAAACCATTTTTTTCAAACAGTCTTAAACTAACAGTATTTGAAGATTCTATATTACAATAAAGTTGGTGAAGCCCAAGTTTTTTTGATGAATAAGAAAACAAAACCTCCAATGCAGCAGAGGCATAGCCTTTCTTCTGCTTATTGTTTCTTACCATAATTCCAACTCCTGCCCTTTTATGCATAGGTTCAAACTCGAAGAGGTCAACAAGTCCTACTACTTCCTTATTTTTTCCCTCAATAACAAAACGCAACTGCTTCGTTTTAAATATGTCCTTGTCGGCCATTAAAATATACTGTTCCAGATCGAAACGTGAAAACGGGCTTGTAGTATTGCTTAAGTGCCAGAGTTTTGTGTCATTCTCTATGTCAAACAGAAAATCTAAATCTCCAGGTTCCAGAGCCCTTAATAAAACCTTATCATTTTCAAGCAGCATATCTCTATTTATATTTTTATTACGCCATTAAACACTTCTGTTGCTGGTCCGTTTAACCAAAGATCAACAAATTTATTTCCTTTAACTTTGAACCATACTTTGAAATCACCTCCCGGAGTATGAATATCAATTTTTGTTTTGCCTGTTTTAAAATAGGCTGCAATTGCCGATGCCGTCACCCCTGTTCCACACGAAAGTGTTTCGTCTTCCACTCCTCTTTCATAGGTTCTTACAAAAACTCTTTCATCCGACAATTCAGCAAAGTTAGCATTTGTACCCTTAGGGTGAAACTTTTCGCTATAGCGTGTTTTTCTACCAAAATCAACAACATTAAAGTCAGCAACATTATCCACAAATTCAACATAATGTGGTGAACCGGTATCTAAAAAATAATAATTTTCGTTTTCTTCAACAACTTCAACATCCATCATTTGCAACGAAACATCATATCCTTTAGCATTTTTTAGTTTATGGTTTATAATTGCTTTATGTTTCCCATCGTAGGCCACGAAAACCATTTCATTTGTCACTATGTCAAGCGAGTAAGCAAAAGCTGCAATACAACGTCCACCATTTCCACACATGCTGCCAACATTGCCATCAGAGTTATGGTAGACCATTTCAAAATCAGCATCAGATGATTTATTGATAAAGATTAATCCATCAGCACCAATACCAAAACGCCTATCGCAAATTTGTGCCATTTGCTGAGTTGACAGTATGAGATTACCACTTATATTATTCAGAATTACAAAATCATTTCCATTTCCATGATACTTGTAAAATTCAATCTCCATATTTTAAAAATTGTTAATTACAGTTAAACAACTTCTTAAACTTGTATTTTTGAGAAACGTTACTTAACATTTATTAACTACAAGAAAATAATTTTCAAATTTCTTAAGCGTTTCAAGGGCAAACGTACGAATTTTTAATAATAGTAAGTACTTAAAATAACAATAACAATCTAAAATTAAAACAATGAAAATATTTGTAAGAAGTTTTTTAGGAGCATCAACAGCACTTTTTGTATTTTTAATGATAAATATCTTTTTTTTCGATACAGAGGAAGTATCTGATAGTTTACAAGAAACAAACAGAGAAAGCATAGAGCAAGTACCTATTCATCGTACAGCATACACCATGCCTCCTCAATCAACCAATTTTGTTGAAGCTGCCGAGAAATCATTAAATGCGGTTGTTCACATTAAAACAGAAGTGGATATGAAAGCAAAATCATATAATGATTTTTTCGAATATTTTTACGGACCTCAAGGTCGTAGCAACAGTTATACCGCTTTTGGTTCAGGTGTAGTTATTTCTTCTGATGGTTACATAGTTACGAATAACCATGTTGTAGAAAATGCCGATAAAATAAGTGTTACTTTTAATAATCGTGAGGAATTGGAAGCAGAGATTATTGGTCTTGATCCTTCAACTGACCTGGCTTTAATTAAAGTTAATTCCAATGGCCTTCAGCATATGTTTTTTGGAAATTCAGACGATTTAAAAGTAGGTGAATGGGTTTTGGCCGTAGGCAACCCTTTTAACCTCACATCAACAGTTACTGCAGGAATTGTAAGTGCAAAGGCAAGAAACATAAATATTCTAGGAGCAAGTTCAGCAATTGAATCTTTCATACAAACTGATGCCGTAGTAAATATGGGTAATAGTGGTGGAGCCCTTGTAAACACATCAGGCGAACTAATTGGAATTAATGCTGCAATAGCATCCCATACCGGCGTTTACGAAGGATATTCTTTCGCAATACCTGCAAACCTTGTAAAGAAAGTAGTTGAAGACTTGAGAAAATATGGTGAAATTCAAAGAGCTTACCTTGGTGTTCAGTTAAGGGATTTAGATGCTGAGTTTGCCCACGAACTTGGACTTTCGGATGTTGAGGGGGTATATGTTTCGGGAGTTGTTGAAGAAAGTGGAGCTCAGGATGCAGGAATAAAGCAAGGCGATATCATAATTTCAGTAAACGGATTTATCACAAATACATTCTCAGAATTAGTAGGCACAATTGGTCAATATCGTCCTGGAGATGTAGTTGTTGTTAGTACTAGAAGAGAAGGGGAATATTACGATTTTAATGTAATTCTTAAAAACCAAAACAACACAACAAGCATTATTAAGGCCGATGACACATTCTTCAACCAAGACTTAAGTGTTTCATTACAAAATATTTCTACAGTTAAGAAAAATGATTTGGGAATTTCAAATGGATTGCGGATAACTAGTATTAAATCAGGGATTCTGCAACGTGGAGGCATTTCTGAAGGATTTATACTAACAGAAATTAATGGTTATAAAATTGACAGTGAAGAAGAACTTGATCAGGCGTTAAAATCTTCAAAGAGCCGTAGAGTAAGACTTATAGGCATTTATCCCAATGGAATGAAAGTTTCTTATGAATTTATGCTCTAAATATTTGCAATTTAGAATAATTTAAAATAACTTGCATGCCCATTTCCTCAAATAAAAAAGAGACTCAAAAACATGCGTCAACTAAAAATAACAAAATCGATAACCAACCGTCAAACTCCTTCATTAGATAAATATCTTCAAGACATAGGTAAGGAAGGTCTTATTACAGCCGAAGAGGAAGTTGAACTTGCAAGAAGAATAAAATCAGGCGATAAAATTGCACTTGAAAAACTCACAAAGGCAAACCTCAGATTTGTAGTATCTGTAGCAAAACAATATCAAAATCAAGGTCTCAGCCTTCCTGATTTAATTAATGAAGGAAATCTTGGATTAATAAAAGCTGCAGGACGCTTTGATGAAACAAGAGGTTTTAAGTTTATTTCGTATGCCGTATGGTGGATTCGACAATCAATACTTCAGGCATTAGCTGAACAATCGAGGATAGTGAGGTTACCTTTAAATCAGGTGGGATCACTTAACAAAATAAAAAAAGCCACATCACGACTTGAGCAAAAACTTGAAAGGCCTCCTTCGGAGAATGAAATTGCAGACGAGATGGAAATGCCATGGCACAAAATAAATACTGCTTTAAAGATTGCAACCCGTTATATTTCAACCGATGCCCCAATAATTCAGGATGAGAATATATCATTCCTCGACTTGTTTGTACCTACAGATGCACCCGGAACAGACAACATTCTTCTTAATGAATCGCTTGGGAAGGAAATTCAAAGATCATTAGCAACACTTCAAAACAAAGAACGCGACGTAGTAAACCTATATTACGGCATTGGAGAAAACCATAGTTTTACACTCGAAGAGATTGGGTTAAAGTTCGATCTTACCCGAGAAAGAGTACGTCAGATTAAGGAAAAAGCAATAAGAAAGTTAAGGCATAGTTCAAGAAGTAAACTACTCAAAGCCTATTTGGGACAATAAGTCTCTGCAAACGTTTTAAATAACTGTTTAGAACGGATAAAAAAAAGACGTGTTTGTATAAAAGCATGTCTTTTTTTTTATTTTTGTCGTTAATGAAATCAATTTATTAACGTATAAAAAAACACTAACTATGCCTGTCAAAAAAAATATGAACGGACAGTATGAAAGTTCTCTCAAAAATTGGGCAAATCAGGAAATGATTGCCAATGAGTTTATTTCTGTACTATCAAAGTTATTTTACAATAAATCGATTGAACTTGTTTTATACAGAGACCAGCTTGTTGACCGTAGTGCAAGCAGAATTCTTTATATGCATTCCTACGCCGAAAATCTTGTGGGAAGGGAATTAGAAATTGCCACCTCCCTCCTACTTGCAAAATCTATTCTTCATTGCAATGTATCTCCTTCAAAACTCGATATTGGTAAATTAAATATGGAATGGGTATCTGAAGGGAATAATCATGTTGATACTGATGATTTTATTGAAACGAAACTTAAGAAATATATTAATATTCCACCTTCATACGACAAACCAATTGATGTAGTATTGTATGGTTTTGGACGTATTGGAAGATTACTAGCCCGTGAATTAATAATTCAGGGTAATGGGAAACAATTAAGGGTAAGGGCAATTGTAACCCGCGGAAACGACAATAACCAAATTGAAAAGCGTGCATCCCTTTTCCGTCATGATTCGGTACACGGGCAATTTAGGGGAATTGCAATTGAAAACATTGACGATAAAACCATTTACATTAATGGTCATAAAGTTTTAATGCTAGCCGCAAATAGTCCAGAAGAGATTGATTATACAGAATACGGGATAAATGATGCTGTATTAATTGACAATACCGGTATTTATCGCGATAGAGAAGGTTTGGGTCGTCACCTTAAGGCAAAAGGAATTTCAAAAGTTCTGCTTACAGCTCCTGGAAAAGGCGACATTCCAAATATTGTATTTGGTGTTAATCATGCAAAAGTTAATTTCAAAAAAGAAACAATCTTTTCAGCAGCTTCATGTACAACAAATGCAGCAGCCCCGGTACTTTCCATTATCGAAAAACATCTGGGTATAGAAAAAGGCCATCTTGAAACAATACATTCTTACACAAATGACCAGAATCTCCTCGACAATATGCACAAAAAATCGCGTAGAGGTCGTTCTGCATCTGTAAACTTGGTTATTACTGAAACAGGAGCAGCAAAAGCTGTTTCTAAAATTATTCCAAGTCTTGAAGGAAAACTTACTGGTAATGCCATTAGAGTTCCTACTCCTAACGTATCGCTTGTAATAATGGCTCTTGACGTTAAAAAGGAAACCTCAGTTGAAGAAGTAAATAAAATTATTAAAGATGCAACTATGAGCGGCGAATTGGTTTCGCAAATTAATTATAGTACTTCTGCCGATGCAGTTTCCTCCGACTTTATGAGTGAGCCTTACACTAGTGTTTATGATAGCCTTGCAACTAAAGTCTCAACCGACAAAAAGAGTATTGTGCTTTATGTTTGGTACGACAATGAATTTGGTTATTCGCTTCAGGTAATACGCGTTGCCAAAAATGTGGCAGGTGTTAAAAGACCAACTTATTATTAGTAGAAGTTTTTAGGCTGCCAAAGTGTAACTGAACTATTGTATTAATAGTTTTTTGTTTAAAAAAAACGATTACTTTTTGCCTGCAAAGCAATTAATTATTGTTACTTTGCATTCCTGAAAGTTCAATCATTCTCAAATTTATGGAAAAAAAAGTAAAATACATCTTCGTAACCGGAGGCGTTTCATCTTCATTAGGTAAAGGGATAATTTCTGCCTCTTTGGCTAAACTACTTCAGGGAAGAGGTTTTTCGGTAACAATTCAGAAACTTGATCCTTATATTAACATCGATCCTGGTACGCTTAATCCATACGAGCATGGTGAATGTTATGTTACTGACGATGGAGCAGAGACTGATCTTGACTTAGGTCATTATGAGCGTTTTTCCAGCATTCCAACCTCTCAGGCAAATAATATTACAACTGGGAGAATTTATCAGAATGTAATTAATAAAGAAAGAAAAGGCGAATATTTGGGAACTACTGTTCAGGTTATCCCTCACATTACCGACGAAATAAAACATTCAGTTAAACTTTTGGGCGAGACTGGGTTATACGACTTTGTGATTACAGAGATTGGCGGAACTGTTGGTGACATTGAGTCGTTTCCATTTGTTGAAACTGTAAGACAGATGAAATGGGAGTTGGGTAGTGACTGTGCTGTTATTCACCTTACGCTGGTTCCTTATTTGAAAGCCGCAGGCGAACTAAAGACTAAGCCAACCCAACACTCTGTTAAAACCATGCTTGAACAAGGTGTTCAACCTGATATAATTGTTTGCCGCACAGAGCATCACTTAAATGAAGGCATTAGAGCTAAGATTGCCCAGTTTTGTAATGTTTCCCTTCAGTCGGTGATAGAATCGATAGATGCTGATACAATTTACGACGTGCCCTTGCTTATGCGCGATGAAGAACTTGATATTGAAGTTCTGAAAATTACTAACACTCCAATTCCTGAAAAGCTTGATTTAGAAAATTGGGAAAGATTTGTGTCTCGACTGAAGAATCCTGTTTCAACAGTAAATATTGGCTTGGTTGGAAAATATGTTGAATTGCAAGATGCTTATAAATCAATTAAGGAATCATTAATACATGGAGGAGTTGAAAACGAATGTAAGGTAAATGTAGTCGACATCCAATCGGAAACAATTACAGAAGATAGTGTTCAAGAGATTCTAAAGGATATTGATGGCATACTTGTAGCCCCCGGTTTTGGAGGCAGAGGTATTGATGGAAAAATAGAGTCCATTAAATATGCAAGAGAAAATAATATTCCATTTTTAGGTATTTGTCTTGGAATGCAATGTGCCGCCATTGAATTTACAAGAAATGTACTAGGCCATAAAGATGCTCATACTACTGAAATTGATAAAGATACAAGCCACCCTGTAATTGATTTGATGGAAGAACAAAAGAACATCGAAAATATGGGTGGAACAATGAGGCTTGGTTCTTACGACTGCAAACTCAACAAAAATTCAAAAGCATACGCTGAATACAAAAAAGAACTTGTAAGCGAGAGACACAGACATAGATTTGAATTTAATAATGCTTTTAGGGAAGACTTTGAAAATGCCGGAATGAAAGTTGCCGGAATAAATCCTGAAAAAGATCTTGTTGAGATTATTGAATTGGAAAACCACCCTTGGTTTGTTGGTGTACAGTTTCACCCTGAATATAAATCAACGGTTAAAAATCCACATCCTTTATTTGTAGGTTTTGTGAAAGCAGCATTGGAGAATAAGAGGTAGAGGATTGAGGTTTCCACCTACGCTAAGGCTTCGGCGGACAAGAAGGTTAAGGTTGAGGTTGAGTGGTTTTTTTTAGCCTATCCATATTTTCCAGGCTTCATTTGCCTGAATTTCAAACATTTGTTTTCCTGAGATAGTTTCTGCCCCATTTATTTTTGCTTTTTTAAGGAATTGTGTTTCCTCAGGATTATACACACAATCGAAGTAAATATTTTCTGGATTTATATACTCAAATGTCAAATCTGGACTACTTTCAATATTGGGAAACATTCCAAGGGGAGTACAATTAACAATTAGCCTGTATTTTTCAAAAATATCTTTTGTAAGTTTGTTATAGCCAAGTTCTTCTCCTTTCAAAGGATTTCTACTTACAAAATAATGTGGCACGTCCAAACTTTTTAAAACGAATGAGGCCGTATGGGCTACACCTCCAGTCCCTAAAATTAGTGCCCTAATGTTAGGTTGTTTCTTAATGTACGGCTCAATTGAATTTTTAAACCCAATAATATCAGTGTTAAATCCTACAGTTGTACATTTATCTCCTTGTCTGCTTATTTTAAGAGTATTCACAGAGCCTGTTAACTTTGTTTCTGGCGATGAAATATCAATAAGGTGAGTAATTGACCTTTTGTATGGAATGGTAATATTTAAACCTTTTAGGTTTGGAGTGCTATTTATTAATTCCTTAAGTTTTTCTGGGCTATCAATTTCAAACAAGCGGTATTCGGCATCAATACCTTCTTTTTTAAATCTATTATTAAAATGCTCTGGCGACTTAGAATGCGATAAACTTTTACCTATTAAACCATAAATATCCATAATGCCATTATTTTGTGTTTGCTGAGGCAGTCAACTCAATAACTATTATGGAAGCAATACCAATAATTGCAAAACCCAGCGCAAGCATTACTTCTGAATTAAATTCAACCGGCATAACACTTAAATACTTTTCCACTACCATTTCTCCTTTTTTAATGATAGTTTCACCAAGTTCATCTTTCAAATAAACAATATCTTTCCATGGCCATAATATATTTAATGAGCCCAGGATAAACCCTGTTAGTATAGCAATTGTTTGATTTTTAAATCGTTTAAAAACCCACGAAAGTATATGCGAAAAAGCAATTAGACCTCCAACAGCCCCAATCATCACTGGCAAAAGAACATCAAAATCACGATTATTGATAGCCTCAATTGCTATTAACTGGTAGTTTCCCATTAGTATTAAAACGAAAGATCCTGATAGTCCGGGTAATATCATACTACACACAGCAACAACTCCACAAATTATAAGGTAAAAAAAGTTTGAATTCTCAGCAGCTGGGTTCATAAAAGAAAGCACAACAGCGATGGCCGTTCCTAAAACAAAAAATAAAATAACACTAATTGTCCACTTATTGATGGTTTTTCCAACAAAATAAACAGAAGCAAGCACCAAGCCAAAGAAATACGACCAGAGGTAAACCGGGTAATTTGTGAAAAGAAAATCAAATAGCCGAGCCAATGCAATAATTGCAATAAATACACCTGCAAATAAACTTAGTAGAAAATAGAGATCAGTTTTTTTAGCAAATTCCTTAAACTTTCTATTAAGTAATAGTTTTAGCGATCCCAGTCCAAATGACTTAATTGCATTTATCAGTCGCTCGAATATCCCTGTTATTAATGCGATGGTACCACCTGAAACACCAGGAATAATATTTGCAACGCCCACTGCAAGGCCTTTTATCAGATAAATAATAAATTTCATAAAAATCAGGAGTTTTTATAGGTATAGATTAAATCGGTAAACCGCGATTCTGATAACAGTTCAGGTAAATATTCCAACAACTCTGAATGACTTGCATAATCAATTTTCATTGCATTTTCAATATAATAATATGCTTGTTGAACTTTTCCACTTTTATACAAATACGCAGCCAGCCTATACCAAAGAGTAGCGTTGTCATCGCTGTGCTTAAGTGCCCTTTCCATAACCTCAATGGCCTTTTCATAATCTTCCTGTGTAGCATAGCAGATTGAGAGATTCACCCAGGTTTCAATGTAAAGTTCATCTTGCTCAAGAATTTCTTCAAATAAAACAATGGCTTTTTCAAAATCATTATTTTTCAAATGAATTACTCCAATTTGATATTTATAATCATCGCTGTGAGGACTAACTTCTAATGCTTTCTGGTAATATTTTAGAGCTTGATTATCATCGTTATTTTCAATGGCTAATCGGGCAAGTCCCGACCATGCCTCATTGGATTTTTCATCAAGTCGTATGGAAGTTTTAAAATGCTTTAAAGCATTCTCAAATTCTTTCATGTTTTCATACGACTCAGCAATATAATTATGAGTAAGGGCATCCTCATCTTCGTAATCAAATGTTTGCTTATAGTATTGAATTGCCTTTTTAAAATAAGTTAAACCACTATACGAATTTCCAATATTAAAATAAGCAGATGAAAAAGTTTCATCAATTGCAAGAACAAACTCGTATGCCTCAATTGCTTTTTCGTATAATTCGAGAGTATTATAAAATACTCCAAGGTTAAACCATGCAAGTTTCGAATATGGTTGTGAATCGACAAAATCGTTAAAAAATTCAATTGCTTCTTCCTCCCTGCCTGTAATTTCAAAAAAGAAAGAAATTTCATGTATCAAGTTTTCTGATTCAGGACTAAGATTTACTGCAAATTTCAAATATTTTATTGCATTATCATAATCGCTTAGATTTTCGTATTCAAAAGCAATACTTGAGTATAGTTCCTCTTTTTGTTCGCTGTATATTATAGCTCGTTTATATTCAGCAATAGCCATTTCATGCTTACTCATCAAACTATAGATTTCTGCTTTTGAAATATAAACATCAGCATTAGTCGATTCTATAAGTTCAATATTATTAAGCATCTCAAGTGCTTCGTAATACTTCTTATTGTTTCCAAGAACTCTTGCATGCCTAATTATAAATCCATTTGCTGAGGGATGCAGTTCCATAGCAATTTCTGTAGCAGCTGTAGCTTCTTCAATCATGTTGCTATCGAGGTAGAAATCAATAATTGCCTCAAATTCATCAACATCAAAGAAAGGCTGCAAACCAGCCAAATACGCATCCTGAAAGCGGCTCACTAGCTCTTTCAGATTATCATCGTTTACCCAATCCAAATTCAAATCCATAACTATAAATTCCCGATAATTTTCGGCGGCAAAAATAACAATACTTTAATCAACTAATGTAATAAAATTATTATTGTACAGTTTTTACACCACCACTAATTATTAACCATTCAACAAATAAAATGTTAATAAGACATCTATCTAATGTTTCTCAATTACCTAAAAAAAAGTAATTTAGTGCCTTAAACTAAAAAAAGATGGGAAGACAAATTAAAAGAAAGAAACACAAAACCATCACATTTAAACTTTCAGCAAGGCAAATGAAGTCGTTGAAAAACTACTGCAGGGCAAGAAAGACAACACCTATTAAATTAATCAAGAAAAATATAAGGACCTATACAGAATCGTTTGCCGACCATATTCCTGAAAGATTTTTTGCTACCCATAATCAATTAGATATTTTTTCCAACGAAGAGTGAAACTAAGTTTCATTGTAAAAAGGCTGTCTATTTAATATCGACCTGCCCAGTGTAATCTCATCAGCATACTCTAACTCTTCTCCTATGGCAACACCCTTTGCTATGGTAGTTACTTCTATATCAAACTCTTTAACAAGTTTGTAAATGTAATATGCAGTTGTATCGCCTTCTACTGTTGCAGGCAGTGCTAATATTATTTCGCGTATATCTTCTTTGTTTATTCTTTCAATTAATTTTGATATTGAAAGATCGTTGGGACCAATTCCTTCAATTGGACTAATAACACCTCCCAAAACATGGTAAAGACCATTAAACTGAGAAGTATTTTCAACAGCAATAACATCCTGAGTATTCTCAATCACGCAAATAACATTCTCGTCCCGTTTATGGTTTGAACAGATATCGCAGAATTCATTATCCGAAATATTATTACAACGACTACAAAACACAATATCTTCACGCATTCTAACAATTGATAAAGAAAGATTATTTGCAAAATCTTTCTCTTCCCTCAAAATATGCAGGGCCAATCTGAGTGCTGTTTTTTTTCCAATTCCGGGCAAACGCGATAACTCGCTAACAGCAGTTTCCAATAATTTTGATGAATATTCGTTCAAATCATGAATTTAAAACAGGAATGTTTAAGAATAAAAACAAATATTAAACAGTCCTTGAAAATAATTGCACTAAAATAATACTTTTGTAATCACATTAAATTCCTATTTATGATAAAGATTAGATTTTTAATTATACTTGTTCTTTTTTCTCCACTCTTTATTGTGGCTCAATCTATTAACCAAACAGATGCAAACAATTTTAAACAAGGCAAATGGGGAAAAACATACTCAAATGGAGTTTCGCGCTATGTTGGCCAGTTTAAAAACGATAAACCTTATGGCGAATTTAGATACTATTATATTAGTGGTGCTTTAAATTCAATTACAGATTATTCATCTGATGGTATTATCGCTCATACCAAGACCTTCCATGAAAACTCACTACCCATGGCAGAGGGGAAATACATTAATCAGAAAAAGGATAGTGTTTGGTTATACTTTAGTGAACTTGATGGAAAACTTATTTCTGAAGAAACTTATAAAAAGGGAGAACTCAATGGCCTAAGCAAAACATTTTATCCAGATAGTGGGAATATTGCTGAAAGCATTGAATATAAAAATGGTATTAAGCAAGGTGAACTCAGAAAGTATTTCCCTGAAGGAAATATAATGACTAAAGGAACCTACAAAGATGACCTACTCGAAGGAGATTTCACACTCTACTTCCCTAAAGGTAGCATTCAGTTAAAAGGCGAATACCATAAAGGGCGACAAATTGGAAACTGGCAGTATTTTGATGAAGAGGGCAATGAACTTA
Source organism: Bacteroidales bacterium (assembly GCA_029933565.1). GTDB lineage: Bacteria > Bacteroidota > Bacteroidia > Bacteroidales > F082 > BM524. Next base: position 7,273 of record JAOZNY010000004.1, on the reverse strand, counting down.
GTGAGGATGAGTTTAAGGAAGAGGGGGATTGAGGTTTCCACCTACGCTAAGGCTTCGGCGGACAAGAAGATTGAGGTTGAGATGGTAAATTTCTTGTTAACTCAACAATTCCTTAACTTTTATTAACTCATCAACAACCAAAGGAGTTTCCTTAAGCAATCTTTCCTTCGATTGATGCCCTTTAGCCACAAGCACAAAATTAACTCCCAAACCTTCAGCAACATCTTTATCGTGAAGGGTATCCCCAATCAGCAGGATCTCATAGGGGGCAAAACCAATTTTTTTTATTAATTCTTTGCCTATCTCCAATTTGCTGTGAGCGTAATGATTATCGATTCCGTTAATGTGTTCAAAATAGTTATAAATTCCATTGTCCTTCAAACTCTTAAGCAAACTTGTGTGCTCCATGGCCGACAGTACAAATTGCTTTAAACCCATCGTCTTGAATTGTTCTAAAACATCATTTGCACATGGGTGCAGTTTTGCCAGTGGCAACGAATCGTGATAAAGTTTTATAAATTCCATTGCAGGCACTTCAAAGTCTTCCTTGCTAAAGTCGAAGCCTGCATTTTCATAATAGTTCTTTACAGGAAATGTGAAAATTTCAATGTATCTCTTTCTGTCAATTATTTTAATACCTCGCTTGCTCAGCAAAACATTCATACAACTGATACAAATATCAACATCATTTAGCAAGGTGCCATTCCAATCCCAGATTATGGCTTTTATTTTATTAGTAATTAATTGCAATGTCTTAGTTTATCTTCTAAATTTGGTTTACCTAGATTGTGGGCTATTTTAAAATATTTGCATGCCAGTTGATAATCGCCAAGATAAAAATATGCCTGTCCCATATTGGAAAAAGCCTCAGCATAATTTGGGTTAATTTCGGTTGCGAGCACAAACTCCTCAATGGCTGAATTGTAGTCAGCAAGGTTTAAAAAACAATTTCCCCTATAATAATAAGCCTCAAAGTTATCGGGATTAGCCTTTATGCATTCTTCAAAACTTATCAATGCTTCGGCATATTCGTTGTATTCAAAATGCTCCAACCCTTGATTAAAATACTCATCAGACTTATCAGCAGAAGATTGACAGGATACAGTTAAAAACAGTACACCAACAATAATTAAGATATTAATCTTCATGTATTTTTTTTTGCAAACTTAAAGAAAATAGAGGCTGTTTTTCATGTGTAAAAATTGTTTATTAATACTGAAAATAAATTCGCAAAAACATACTTCCAAATCAAGCACCTTACTATATTTGTGATGTTGAATTAATTGAACTAAATAATAATACAATGGCAAAAAGAACAATAGTAGCAATGCCCGGCGATGGCATTGGAAAACCAGTACTCAACGAAACAATAAGAGTTTTAGATGCGGCAGGCTTTGATGCAGAATATGTAGAAGGCGATATAGGTTGGGAATTTTGGAAAAGCGAAGGCAATCCTCTTCCTGATAGAACAATCGACTTAATTAAGAAGCATAAGATAGGTCTTTTTGGTGCTATTACATCAAAGCCAAAAGATGCAGCATTTGATGAGTTATCGGACGAACTGAAACAGAAGAAACTTGTGTACTCCTCCCCCATTGTTGGATTACGTCAGCATTTTGGTTTAGACATTTGTATGCGTCCATGCCATACTTATACAGGAAACCCTTTAAATTTTATTAGACGAGGTGTTGGCGATGCAATCGATGAGCCCCTAGTTGATGTTGTAATCTTCCGTCAGAATACTGAAGGACTTTACGGTGGTGTTGAATGGTCGAATCCACCTGAGCAGGTTTACGACGCATTAATGACTCATCCTAAATTTGTAAGCAACTTCGGAGAAACACCTAAAGAGGAAATTTCAGTTTCCACAAGAATATTTACAAAAAGGGCTACAGAACGTATTTTAAGAGCAGCCTTTGAGCATGCAAAAAAATACAATTACAAATCTGTTACTGTTTGCGAAAAACCAAATGTAATTCGCGAAACTTCGGGGATGATGTTTAAAATGGCTCAGGAAATACAAAAAGTTGATTTCCCTAACATTGATCTTTGGAATACTAACATCGATGCTCAAATGATGTGGCTTACCAAAAATCCTGAAGACTACGGTGTAATAGTTGCCGGTAATATGTTTGGCGACATTGTATCTGATGGCTTCGCAGGCCTTATTGGTGGCTTAGGATTTGCTTGCTCAGCACAGTTTAATCCTGATAGTGGAATTGGCGTTTTTGAACCAACTCACGGCTCAGCACCAAAATATGCCGATTACGACACATCAATTGTAAATCCAATTGCAATGATTGAATCGGCTTGCATGATGCTTGACTTTATAAATGAAAATGATATTGCTGCCAGAATTAGGAAAGCAGTTGCTGAAGTAATTGAAGAAGGTAAAGTGCGCACCTACGACATGAGTAAAATGCGTGGCAAAGCCGATGTTGTTGAAAAAGGCGCAGCCTCAACTGTTGAAATGGCTAACGCTGTAATTGCGAAATTATAAGTTCTTAAAATATTAGTTATCGGATAAATATTGCCCAGATAAATATTCATCCGATAACTTTTTAACGAGATTGCTTCTCCGCCTAAGGCGGCTAACAATGACGTCATTGCGAGGATGAATGACGAAGTAATCTCATTTTATCTAAACACATTTACTAATCGAACATCAAATAATTATGACTAAAGAAGTATATGATTTATGGCCTGAACTCAATTGGATTGAGGATGAAGGTTTAAAAGATAAAACTGCTAAAACCTGGGAATTGGCACTCGAAAGAAGTGTATTAACCCCCGCTGACCTGAACAGAATTCCATTTACACTGCTTTGTGGTCCCGATCTTAAAGTTACATTTATGGATCACAAACGCTCGGTAGTTCACATTGTTCGCGATGCAGGAAATAAAATTAATGAAATGTACCATGGTGAACTACCAGTTGATATGGATGTACTAATTTCAGGTGCCATACTTGCCGATGTTGGCAAACTTTTGGAATATGTACTTGATGAAAACGGAAATGCCGTTCAAGGTACTTACGGTAAATATCTACGTCATCCCTTCTCAGGCGTTAGCCTTGCAGAAGAGGCTGATGTTCCACCAGAGGTTTGCCATATTATTGCTGCGCATGCCGGCGAAGGAAATATGGTAAAACGTACAACGGAAGCATATTTGGTGCACCATTCTGACTTTATGACTTTTCTGCCTTTTAAGGATAGGTTGATAGTTTGATAGATTAAAGAATCAAGACACATCTTGCAGCGAGGGTTAAGTTACAAACTTAACCCAGTGTTAGAAATATAGATCCTTCGCTTGGGCTTAGGATGACAATTATTTCTTTTAAACAATAACAAACAATTGAAGCACGAATGTCATCCTGAATGAGCAAAACTTAATATGCTTTTTTCATAAATCGTTATGCGTAATGAAGGATCTCAGAAGGTTTAGTAATAAAGATGTAACTGTTGCAAGGTGTTGGGTTAAGTTACAAACTTAACCTAGTGTTGGAGTTTAAGGGATTAAGGAATCAAGATATAATTGTTGCAAGTTAGTGGGTTAAGTTACAAACTTAACCCAGTTTTGGTGGTTATTTGTAATTATATTTCCTTGTTTAATACCAAAGCAAAATAGGAATTATCAAGAGGAAGGTATCCATATTCATAACAGAAATAATACACTTTTCCTTCTTTGGTTTTATAAACATTTGTAAAGTATTTAAAATCAAAACCTCTTGAATCCAATTGCTTACGCTTAATTTTCGCTTTTCCGTTTGGATTAAGTTCTTTTAGTATTCTCCTGTTTTTACGCAATGTCCTATTTACTGCTTTTACAAATCCAGTCTCATCTCTGTTTTGTTTATTATTGTAGTTATTACGGCATTGATCGTTACAAAATTTCTTGTCAAAACGTCCATAGAGTCGGGTTCCACATTCCAGGCAAATGTTTTCCATAGTAAAGTTTTGCTCAAATATAAAAAAAAATCCGTCTCTAATTTTAGAGACGGATTTCAACTTAGTTAGTTTAGTTATCCTAGTTCTTAACAAATTTCTTTGTAAAGGATTCACCATTCATTTTTACCTGAACAAAATAAATCCCATTCTCCAAATTAGAAACATTTAATTTATTGGTACTATTATCTGATTTAAAATCACTCATTTGGCGACCATCAATAGCAACTATTCTGTATTCAGAACCTTCGGGCAGATCAAGATTTAAATAGTTCTGTGCGGGATTTGGATAAATATTTACACCTGAAATTAACTCATCAGTGATGGCATCAAGAATATCAACAGTAAATCCATTTTCAAGCATAATATCATCAACATAAATGTCGTAAACACCTAGTTGCTGATCGATAGGAATTGCCAGAACAACTGTAACTTCTGTGTCATTATCAATTGTAATACTTTGTGGCTCAAGAGTTATGCTATTATCATCGTGATATTTAAACACTATAGTTTCAATACCTTCAGTCCACATTGTTTCGCTACCACTAATCAAATAATCACCTTCCGAATCTTGTCTTCCATTATCTGGATCTATTGAAACAATTTGAGGATTCAATTCTAATTCTTCAACTTCAAAACCATTCTCCATCGAAATATTATCTACAAACACATCATACATTCCAATTTGTTGATCATTTGGAATATTAAACGATGCATTAATTACCGTATTACTACTAACAGTAAAATTAGCAGGGGTCAATGTAATATTAGTGTTGTCGTGATACTTAAATATAACTACACCCACTCCATCGTTCCATGAAGTTTCACTACCGGTAATTACAATATTACCAACCCATCCTTGCTCTCCCGAATCAGGATTCACACTAACAATTTCAGGATTAAGAACAGCAGCCTCACCCACAGTTTTCACTGAAGTATAAATTTGATCTCCCGATGTCATTCCATTTCCATTTGCAGCATTCACAGCAGTATTAAATTTAATAGATCCGGTTCCTGATGTTGGCGCAGTCCAGTTTGCCGACCACGTACTAGTGTTTCCACTTAGTGAAGTTCCACCAGCAGTGTGAGTTACAGCAGCATTTGCATTTGCAAGTTGAGTTCGCCCAGCATCAGTAATAATCCAAGTGCCTTTTTTTGTACCTGATAGAGTTTCGGCAGTTAGCTCAAAACCCATTTTTACAACACCACTATGCGTACCTGTAACAGTAATTGTATAAGTTTCGCCTCCGGTATAACCATCGAATGGAATGTTGGTTGTAATCCAACCACTTTGTGTATTTGCTGTACCTGCATGGCACTGAGTACAAGTAGAACCACCATCACCTGTGGAACCAGTTTTCCCACCCGGACTTCCACTATTATAGCTATAAAGCATTAAAATAGTTGGAACAAATAAAATTGATAAAATCGAGTAAATAATCTTTTTCATAGACTTAGTTTAATTAATTTCTTTATTTAGATTCATTTAAAATAATAGACGTGCAAATATATAATTCCTTACACTCAATAGAATTAAGTTTATTATGATATTAATCATATCCAATAATAGTGATTGATTTTGCTGGAAGAGTTACTCTGAAGGATAAATTTATCAGAATTTTAAAGTAATCTTCTGAATTAGTTTGTATTGCAATTAGGCAAATAGATGGATTTAGTGAAAACAGAATAAATAATCTGATAAATTTGTAACTACACCTACAAACAAATGTCGTTATTAATGAACAAATATTTTGAAAACTAAACCAGTTCTATCAGTGTTATTTCTGGAAGTATTCCAATTCTTCCAGGATAACCTATTGAACCAATACCACGGTTAACGTAAAGGTAATTACCACTACTATTATCCTTATAAAGTCCGGCCCAGTTTTTATACATCCATTTAGCAGGACTCCACTTAATATTTTTTCCTTCGTAACCAAACTGAAAACCGTGGGTGTGACCTGCCAGCATCAAATCAATATCCTTATGTTTAGGCAAAACTACTTTGTCCCAATGTGAAGGATCGTGTGACAGAAGAACTTTTACATTGGCATTTTCTGTTCCTTTAGTCGCTTTTACTAAATCTCCTTTACGAGGAAAACGTGGGTTAGCACCCCAATTCTCAACACCAATTAATGCAAGGCTACCTTCTGGTGTTTCAAATATTTCATTCTCATTATTAAGAAGTTTCCAGCCTATCCTTTCATAAAAAGAAAAAAGATCTGTCATGTTCTTTTCTTTGCTCTTAGCATCGGGCCATTTTACATAATCACCATAATCATGATTACCTAAAATTGTATAAACGCCCCTTTTTGCCTTAACTTTTTTAAGAGTATCCTCGAATTTAAAAGCCTCCTTAGTAGTAAAGTTAACAAGGTCGCCGGTAAAAACAACAATGTCAGCATTCATGGCATTAATCATTTCAACAGCCTGTTCGAGTGGTTTAAGATTAGTCCAACTTCCAAGATGCATATCTGATATCTGAACTATCTTAAAACCTTTAATTCCAGATGGAATATTCTCAATCTTAATCTTTTGTTCAAAAACCACAAACTCATAAACCCACTTAAACATTCCCATAAACATAGTACCCATTACCAAACCTCCCGAAATAAAGCCAAGGTATTGAAGGAATTTACTACGGCTCATTCCCTCTTCTTTAGTCACTATGTTTTGTCGCTCTGCTTTGTTCAGTAACCTAAACAACTTATTTATAACTCTTATTAAATCGGCAAGTAGAAGGAAGAAAACAGGAAGAAGCTTTGCTATGTAGAATACCAAAATAAAACCAAACCAGTAGGTTCTGAATACATCATTCCATTCAACAATTGGAACAAATATTGCTCCGACCATTATAAAAGTAACCATGGCCATTGGCATCCAATAAGTGGAAACCATCAATATTCTAAGCCAAATGGTATAACTGAAAATCTTCTTTTTAACCGAACTCCATAAATAAAGATCAGCAAAAAACAATAATACCATAAAAACATATTGCCCTGAATACTTTGGTAAATAAAATGATAAACCAAAATATCCAATAATAATAAGAATAGGGATAAGAAGATACGGAAGCGCCTGCTTCATATATGTTTTAGTATTTAAGAATAAGGTAACTAAGTGTCCTTAAGCATTTTCCTTTATATAATTTACTAGTCCTCTGGCTTCGAAAATACCCATAAGTTTTTCCGGAAGCGCGGCAAAAGTAAATATTTTTCCGGCAATTGAAACTTCTCCTTTTGTTAAAGAAACATAAACTTCATCTCCTGGCTTATAGGCATCTACGGCTTCAGGAAGAAGTATTATTGGTAAACCCTGATTAACAGAGGA